>NZ_JAYGHZ010000320.1:0-7349 GCF_034931285.1 Synechococcus sp. BA-120 BA3 | reverse complement strand
GGGCCCCGGCGGCCGCCGGGTCAGCCAGCAGGCGTCCGTGCAGGATCACCGGCTGCGGCCCATCCCCGCCGGCGAGCAGCCGCAGCGGATCGGCCGGACCGGGCTGGAGCGGCCGCAGCTGGGCCTGCACCAGCACCACGAGCAGCAGCAGCAGCGGCAGCAGGGGAGAGCGGGGCATGCTCCAGGGTTCCCGCCGGCGGCCCATGTCCCCGCAGCCATCGACACCCGGGCTGGCGCCACGGGACAATCCAATGGGCAGATCCAGAGGATCGGTGATGCAGCGGCACAGGATCCAGTGGCGACCATGGCCGCTCGCACGGCGGATCAGCCTGCTGGCGCTCCTGCTCACCCTCGGGCTTGGCCTGGGCCTGAGCCTGGAACCAGCCCGTCCCGCCCTGGCCGTCGAGGACGCCACCCCGGCGGAGTCCAGGCCGGGATGCGCGGTCGAGCCCGGCTTCATCGGCCTCGATGGACGCGGTTATCTGGAGATCCGCCGGGCACCGGCGGCCCAGCAGGTGGACGACTATGTCCGGCGCGGCAACGCCCGGCTGCTGGTCCTGGCGCAGGATCGCACCTTCCGGCCCGAGCAGCTCGTGGTGCAGGAGGACCCCCCCTTCTCCCTGGTCGGGTTCAGGGAGCCGGACGGCCGCTTCACCCCGGAGATGGCCGTGGGTGATCGGGAGGCGGCCTGCTTCGGGGTGACGCGGCAGCAGCTGGCGCTGCGCTACCGGGATGGGCTGCGGCAGGCGATCTCCTCGTACCGAAGCACCCACACCTTCAGCGCCTGGATGAAGGGAACGGGCCTGGCGGCCCTGGTGCTGGGGATCTACATCCTCTGGCTTCGGGGCCAGGGGATCCTCAACGAACGGATCCGGCAGCAGATCGCCCAGCGCCAGCGCTTCGTCCTGCAGCGGCTGAGCCGGCTGGGACTCAGCGGCTTCGTCGAGCCCGATCAGGTGCGCGATGTGATGCAGCGCCTGCGCCAGCTGGTCCACTGGAGCCTGATCCTGCTGATCAGCTACCTGCTGATCCCCCTGCTGCTGGGGCTGTTCCCCCCCACCCAGGGCATCGCCGAGGGCCTGCGGGGGCAGATCAAGGACCTGGTGCTGACCTTCCTGGGCGGGGTGGTGCAGGCGATTCCGAACCTGCTCTCGATCGCCGTGATCCTGGCGATCACCATCCTGGTGATCCGGATCAGCAATGCCTGGTTCCAGGCGGTCGACCGCGGCAGGGTCCGCATCCCCGGCTTCTACCAGGAATGGGCCCTGCCCACGGCGCGACTCGTGGCGATCCTGCTCAGCCTGGCGGGTCTGGCGGCGGCCTTCCCCTACATCCCCGGCTCGGGGAGCAAGGTGTTCCAGGGGGCCGGGCTGTTCATCGGCGCTCTGGCGGCCCTGGGCTCCAGCGCGGTGGCCAGCAACATCATCAGCGGACTGATGCTCATCTACACCCGAGCCTTCCGCAAGGGCGACCGGGTGGAGATCAACGGCGTGGTGGGAGTGGTGCAGGACCGGGCGCTGCTGGTGACCCGCGTCCAGACCCCGCGCAACGAACTGGTGAGCATCCCGAACGCCACCGTGATCGGCGCGTCGGTGGTGAACTTCAGCTTCTCCCGGCGGGAGATCAGGCAACCGGTGGCGCTGGCCACCACGATCACCATCGGCTACGACGTGCCCTGGCGGCAGGTGCACGCGCTGATGCTGGGCGCGGCGCGCAGCGTGGAGGGCATCACCGACGAGATCGCGCCGTTCGTGCTGCAGACCTCCCTCAACGACTTCCACATCAGTTACGAACTCACGGCCTTCGTGCGCGATCCGGCCACCTACCGCCAGACCCTCTCGGCGCTGCTGGCGGCCCTGCAGGATCAGTTCGCCGCCGCCGATGTGGAGATCCTCTCCCCCGGCTATCACGCCATCCGCAACGGCAACCGCAGCACCGTGCCGAAGAACGGCTGAGCGATGGGGCCGCCACCATCGGACGCAACGATCAGCCGGTGGAGGCCAACTGCCGCTGCTGCCAGCTCAAAAACAGGGTGCTGACGATCACGGTGATCAGCACGTAGCTGAGCAGGCCGGGAATCAGGCCCGGCAGCCCCTTGCCGTAGGTGAGGGCCAGCTGGGCCGCCAGTCCGGTGTTGCGCATCCCCGACACCAGGGCCACGGTGCGGCGTTCCAGCGGGTCCGATCCCGCCAGGCCGTAGCCGATCGCCAGGCTGAGCACGCTGAGGACGGCCATCCCGGCCAGAGCCACCAGGTTCTGCTGCAGGAAAGGCAGAAGTTGCCGGCCGGCGAGCAGCAGCAGGGCCGCCATCATCACGATCAGCAGCACGGTGGCCAGACCCCCGAGCGCCCGGCTGCAGCGGCGCGCCAGCTCGGGACGCCACTGCCCCAGCAGTACCCCGGCGAGCACCGGCAGCACCTGCACCTTCAGCACCTGGCCCGCCACCTGGCCCGGGGTGATCCCCCAGTCGGCCACCTCCCAGCCCCGCAGAGCGGCGCCGGAGCGGAAGAGCACCTCCATCAGTGGAACCGTGACGATCGCCAGCAGCGCCGCACCGATCTGCAGCCGCGCGGCCAGTTCGGCGGTGCCACCGCTGCTGCGCACCCGGAACAGGATCAGGGGCGCACTGGGGCAGGCCAGCATCAGGGCCATCGCCACCCAGGCGGGCCGGCTCAGCAGCCCATGCAGGGGGAGCAGCACCAGGGCCAGCCCGGCCAGGGGCACGAGCACGCAGGTGCCCAGCAGCACGCGCCCGAGGAAGGCGGGGCGATCCCTGAGCAACAGGAAGGGGTACTGCTTCAGCCCCAGGCCCAGGCTGAACATCAGGGTGACGATCGTGGCCGTGACTAGAACGCCGGCGGCTTCGCGCATGGTGATCAACCGAGAGGGGAACCCATCACCAGCAGCACGAAGGCGAACACTCCGATGAGGGTGAGGGCGATCGCCGTGATGGTGCTGATCGAACGCTGATCGGCATAGAGAAAGTCGTCGCGCCGGATCAGCTTGAGCGTACGCAGATGCTGACGGGTCGCCGCGGCCATCGCCAGGATGCCGACGAGCACGAAACCGATGGAGACCAGGCGCACGCTCAGCCCGGCGTGATCGCTGCCCTCGAAGCGGCTGCTGTTGATGGCGCCGATGATCTTGTCGAGACCGAACCCGAAGCTGATCAGGGAGAGGCAGGTGCGGATCCAGGCCATCAGGGTGCGCTCGGCCGCCGCCCGGTTGCGCTCCTTGGCCAGTTCGTTGTTGAGGTTGGCCATTCAGGAAGAAGGGGACGGGGTGGTGGAACTCTGCTGACGCTGGGCCGCCTCGAACTTCAATTCCAGCTCCACTTCCCGGGCCAGGAAGACGTTGAGGAAGGTGCGGATCACGGCGATGACACCGAGCTGGATCAGGTTCTGGTTGGAGGGGGCCGCGGTGGTGGCGACGATGTCGGCGGCCAGCTGGAACTCCAGGGCCATCGACAGCCAGCTGCCGAAGGTGAGGCGGAGGCTGTTGAAACGCCGGCTGAAGGGTTCACGGCGGTGGCGACCGGGGCCCAGCCGCTGGCGCACGGCCTGGAGCAGCGTGGCCGCGAACCCCAGGGCCACGCACACCAGCGACACGCCTTCGAGCACGAAACGCAGACCGACGGCGAATCGATCGATCCACTCCACCACGGGAAGGTCCGGCACCGATCAGCTCCTCACGACGCAGCGGAAGCCCATGTGGCAGGTGGCGGTGTCGATCCCCTGGGCCATGCGCGCAGCGGGCCGGTAGCGGCGGCAGTAGCTGGGGGCGCAGAGAAAGGAACCGCCCTTCACCACCTTGCGCGGCTGGTTCCCGTGCTGGGAGCCCGCATCGATGCTGGCCTCCCGGCAACACCCACCCGGGTTGGCGACCGTGGCGGCATGGCCGCCGTACCAGTCGTCGGTCCACTCCCAGACGTTGCCGATCATGTCGAGCAGGCCGTAGCCGTTGGGCGGGAAGGACCCCACCGGCGAGGTGCGCTCCCAGCCGTCGAGCAGGCTGTTGTGGTGCGGGAAGTCCCCCTGGAAGGTGTTGGCCATGGGCCGTCCGCCGGGGTGCAGCTCGTCCCCCCAGGCGAACTCACCCTCCTGGCGGCCGCCGCGGGCGGCCCGCTCCCACTCGGCCTCGCTGGGCAGTTGCTTGCCGGCCCAGGCGGCGTAGGCCGTCGCGTCCTCGTGGGCCACGTGCACCACGGGATGGTGCTCCCGCATCCGGATGGAGCTGCCGGGTCCTTCGGGGTGGCGCCAACTGGCCCCCGGCAGGTACTGCCACCAGCGGTAGGGATCGCCGGTCGCCACCGGCCCCGGCGGCGGCACGAACACGATCGAGGCGGGCGCCAGCAGCTCCGGCAGGGCATCGGGATAGGCGGCTGGATCGGCCGGCCTCTCCGCCAGGGTGATGTAGCCCGTGGCCTTGACGAACTTCAGGAACTGGGCGTTGGTGACCGGGGCGCGGTCGATCCAGAACCCCGCCACCGCCACCCGGTGGGCCGGAGCCTCCTCCGGGTAGTGATGGTCGGAGCCCATGGTGAAGGTGCCGCCAGGGATCCAGGCCATGTTCGGGGCCGGCGGGCGCCCCGGCCGGAGAGGCGGGGCCAGTGAACGATCCTTGGCCATGGCGGCTCCGCTGAGCGATTCGTGCCTCAACCGCCGCCGCTCGCCGCGGCGGTCATCTTCTCCATCACCTCCTCGAGCGAGAAGCTGGCCGCCTTCTGACGGGGTGGATACTCCTGGAATGTGGCCAGGAACCGCCCCACGATCGTCTGGGCCGGCACCAGCGCAAAGGCGTGGTCGAGCATCCAGTCCCAGTAGGTGTTGGAGGTGATGTCGGCCCGCTCGTAGGGATCGGTGAGCAGGTTGAAGATCTTGGGCAGACGCAGCACGATGAAGGGTTCCGCCCAGACCTGCAGGGTGCCAGCGGCGCGCTGTTCCATGAACACGAACTTGAAGTTGTCGTAGCGCAGGCCGGTGAGATCACCGTCGTCGGAGAAGTAGAAGAACTCGATCCTGGGGCTCTTGTCGGTCGTGCCCGTCCAGTAGTCGAGCATGTTGTAGCCGTCGAGATGGATCTTGAAGGTTTTCGATCCCACCTGATGGCCGGTGAGCAGCTTCTGCTTGATCTCCGGTTCACCGGCCGCCGCCAGCAGGGTGGGCAGCCAGTCGAGGTGGCTGACGATGCCGGTGAACAGGCTGCCAGGGGCGATACTGCCGGGCCAGCGCACCAGGGCCGGCACCCGGTAGGCCCCTTCCCAGTTGGAGTTCTTCTCGTTGCGGAAGGGGGTCATGCCGGCATCGGGCCAGCTGTTCATGTGCGGCCCGTTGTCGGTGCTGTACATCACGATCGTGTCATCGGCGATGCCCAGCTCATCGAGCAGGTTGAGCATCTCGCCGATGCAGTTGTCGTGATAGATCATCACGTCGTGGTACTCCGACTGCCAGCGCCCTGACTGACCGATGTCCTGGGGTCGGGCGTGGGTGCGGAAGTGCATGTGGGTGGTGTTGAACCACACGAAGAACGGCTCACCGGAGGCCACGGCGTCACGGATGAAGCGCTTGGCTTCGGCCATGAACTCCTCATCGCAGCTTTCCATCCGCTTCTTGGTGAGCGGACCGGTGTTCTCAATGCGCTGGGTGCCGTCGCCATTGGCCCAGCAGTGCAGGACACCACGGGGGCCGAAGTTCTTCTGGAAATCGGGGAAGTCCTCCGGCTTGGGGTAGTCGCGCAGTTCCGGCTCCTCCTCGGCGTTGAGGTGGTAGAGATTGCCGAAGAACTCGTCGAAGCCGTGCATCGTCGGCAGATGCTCGTCGCGGTCGCCGAAGTGGTTCTTGCCGAACTGGCCGGTGCGGTAGCCCAGCGGCTGCAGCAGTTCGGCGATGGTGGGATCCTCGGCGCGGTAGCCCAGCTCGGCGCCCGGCAGCCCCACCTTGCTGAGGCCGGTGCGGAACACGCTCTGGCCGGAGATGAAGGCCGCCCGGCCGGCGGTGCAGCTCTGCTCGGCGTAGTAGTGGATGAAGCGGCCGCCCTCCCTGGCGACCCGGTCGATGTTGGGGGTCTGGTACCCCATCAGGCCGTCGCTGTAGCAGCTGAGGTTGCTCTGGCCGATGTCGTCGCCCCAGAGGATCAGGATGTTGGGTTGGCCGTTGGGCATGGCGGGGAACACCCGGCGGGTGAGGAGTGGGGTAGGAAGGGGCTCTGGTCCCCCCTTGTCACGTGACGGTCGCCACGGATCCAGGGGACACGCCCCCAAAGGATGCACAGGGCGAAACGATCCGAACACTCAGAAAGTGCGGTTTCGCCGCTTCCGTCTCCCGTTCCATCCACGACGTCGCCCACCTGGAAGCGGTGCTCACCCCCCTGCTGCCCGTGCAGCTCACCCAGCTCGCCGGTGGCCGTCTGGGCAGCGAACTGCTGGCCCTCGACCTGGGGGTGCTGCAGGTGGTGCGGCTGCGCTTCGATCGGCCCCTGCACGCGGGTGGGGCCAAACCCAGCGGCCGCCAGCTGATCGCCCTCGACCTGGAAGAGAACCCCGGCAGGCCGGTGATGCGCTCCCATGGTCTGGAGCTGCCGGCTACGGCGTTCTTCGGCCTCGCCGCCGCCGGGGAGATCCACCTCACCACCCCGGAACGCTGCAGCCTGGCGGTGCTGAGCCTGGATCGGGACACGTTCCTGCAGGGGGCCCTGGAGCTGGGCGGCCCCGACCTGGAGGAGTCGCTGGAGGGGACCAACTGGGAGGCGATCGATCCACTGCGCTTCCAGGGGGTGAGAGCCTGCCTGCGGCGGATCTTCCGCCTGGCGGAGCGCTCGCCGGCCCTGCTGGCGGATCCGGCGATCCGCCGCCGGCTGGGCGGGGATCTGGTGCCGCTGCTGGTGGAGGCCCTGGTGCACCGCACCGGCCACGGCGAGCGGCTGGCCCGGCCGCCGGCCCGGATCGAGCTGGTGAAGGCCGCCCAGGCCTGGATGGCGGACCATCCCCACGAACCGATCAGCCTCGATGGGCTCTGCCGGCAGGTGGCGGCCGGTCGCCGCAGCCTGCTGCAGGGGTTCCGGGAGCACCTGGGGATGGGCCCGATGGCCTACCTCAAGATCCGTCGCCTGCACGGCATGCGGCAGGCCCTGCTGGCGGCCGATCCGCAGGCCACGACGGTCGCCGAGCTGGCCGCTCGGTGGGGATTCATGAACGCGGGGCACGTCGCCCGGGATTACCGCCGCCTGTTCGGCGAACATCCCCGGACCAGCCTCCGGGCCTGAGCGGCCTGACCTCCCCTCCCATGAACGAGAGCAAGCCCCGCCCGGCGCCTGTGCTGGCCGGCCTGGCCCTGGCGCTGTCGGCCCTGGGG
>NZ_JAYGHZ010000319.1:0-7509 GCF_034931285.1 Synechococcus sp. BA-120 BA3 | reverse complement strand
GTCGGCGGCAGGCCAGGCCCCCGTCCCCAGGAGCGCCCGCGGCCATGGCGCAGGTGGCCACCTGGGGCAGCCGGATCGCCAGTTCCTCCAGCCGGCGCCGGTCCCCCTCCCGGTTGAGCAGGGGCAGCCAGCGGGCCCGGTCCTCTTCCACCTGGGGCAGCCAGCGGCCGCGGGCGATCAGGCTCAGGGCCCAGCGCTCCAGATGGCTCCACCAGCGCAGATCGTCGGCCAGGCCGGGGTCGTCGCCGGAGAGGGGCAGCCCGGCGAGCCATTCGCCCGCCCCCGCCGGATCGAGGGCCAGGCCCTCCACCCGCCAGGGCCACCACTGCACCTCCTTGGGGATCGGTTCGCCTGCCTGCAGGGGCAGACCGCTCCAGGCGGCCAGGCCCTCACTGGCCGCCTTGCGGCGGCCGCGGGCCCCCTGGCTGCGGCTGGGCAGGGTGAGCTGGGCCTCCGCCGGCCGGAAGGCCTCCGACCAGAGGCCATGGTCATCCAGCCAGGCGCCCAGATCGTCGACGCTGAGGGACAGGGGATGGTCGGGAACGGTGCGCAGCGGCGCCACCGGCGTGGCGACCCTCCAGGTGTCGGCCCAGAGCAGCAGCCGGCCGCCGGCCCCTTCCGGCGGAAACAGCCAGGTGGCATGCAGCAGGCTCATGGCCGCAGAGCCGGCAGGAGGCGCTGGGCGGCCTGCAGCAGCAGGGCGCTGCCGATCAGGGGCAGCCAGAGCGGCAGCCAGCCGCGCAGCAGCTCGAGGATTGCGCCCAGCGTCCCGCGGGCCAGAGGCTGATTCAGGAGGGCCTGGATCTCCGGGACCGGCAGGGCCAGGGGGGTGACCGCCACGGGCCCCCCGAGGCTGCGGATGCCGCAGACCGCCCCCACCAGACCGGCGGCCAGGTGATCGTCATCCGGATCAACCCGCTGCAGGTGGAAGGCCAGCAGGCCGTAGAAGAAGCCGCATCCCCCCGACCGCAGCCCACTGTCCAGGCCGGCCGGCAGGCCGATCAGGGCGGCGGCGAGTCCGCCCAGCAGCGCCCACGACAGGGACTGCAGCCGCAGACGGGCACGGGAATCGTCGGACGCCTGGGTCAACGGCAAGGCCATGGCGATGGCCCGATCATGCCTGGCCATCGGCAGGCTTACATTATTCAGCGGCGCTGGCCAGTGCAGCGGGTCAGCCTGAACAGGGCCTTTTGATCCCAGCCGCTCCGGCCTGTCCCTGGTCCTCCGGGCCTCCCCCCTTCGGCCGCTGTTGCCGTCACGGCCTTCCGGTGTTTCCCTGACGTCCAGTCACGCGTCCCTGCTGCCTGGCAGGGCGCTGATCCCCACCACGGTTGGCCACCCCCTTGAGCGCCGCCCATCCGCCACCGCACGCCTCCGATGCCCACCAGGCACGGCGCGCGCTGCCGGAGATGCTCCAGATCGCCACCGCCATCAGCGGGGCGGTCAACCTGCCGGCCCTGCTGCGGCAGATCCTTTCCAGCTCCAGGGATCTCACCCTCAGCGACGCCGGCAGCATCTACCTGGTGGAGGAGGAGAAGGGGGAGAAGCGGCTCTGGTTCACCGCCTTCCAGAACAGCTCCCTGGCCGCCGGCGACACCGGCATCGACGCCAGCCTGCTGGATGTGCGCTTCCCGATCACCCCCGAGCGGCTGGTGGGCTGGACGGCCCTGCACGGCGAGCCGCTCAACCGGAGCGACGTCTACGCGATTCCCGCCGACCGTCCCTACCGCTTCGACGCCGAACTGGATCGCCGCATGGGCTACCGGGCGGTCTCGATGCTCGTGGTGCCGCTGCGGACCATGGCCGGGGAGGTGGTGGGGGTGATGCAGCTGATCAATCGCAAACGCCAGGCGGGCTCGGTGCTCACGCCCGAGACGGCCGCCTCGCTGGTGCGCCCCTTCGACGCCGGCGACCAGCAGCTGATCGAGGCCCTGGCGGCCCTGGCGGCGGTCTGCGTCGAGCGCACCCAGGCCCTGGAGGGACAGCAGCGGCAGATCGATTCGATGATCGCCCTGCTGGCCGGCGCGATCGATGCCCGCAGCTCCCACACCGGCCGCCATTGCTCCCGGGTGCCGGAGCTGGCCCTGCTGCTGGCGGAAGCGGCCGAGGCCACCGAGGAGGGGCCGCTGGCCCCCTTCCGCTTCAAGGGGGAGGCGGAGCGCCGGGAGTTCCGCACGGCGGCCTGGCTGCACGATTGCGGCAAGATCGTGACGCCCGAGGCGGTGGTGGAGAAGGCCACCAAGCTGGACGCCCCCGTCAACCGGCTGCACGAGATCCGCACCCGCTTCGAGGTGCTGCTCCGGGATGGACGCATCGCCAGGCTCGAGGGTCTGCTGGCGGGCGGCGACCCGGACGCCCTGGACCAGGAGTACGCCCGGCTGGAGCAGGAGCTGCAGGCGGATTTCGCCTGCGTGGCCCGCTGCAACCTGGGCAGTGAAGGCACCGACCCGGAGGATCTGGCCCAGCTGCGGCGGCTGGCGGAGCGCACCTGGTGGCGCCATTTCGACGACCGGCTTGGCCTGGGCTGGGAGGAGCAGACCCGGTACAGCGGGCCGCCGCCGCCCCTGCCCGCCCTCGAGTTCCTGCTCAGCGACGCCCCCCACCACCGCATCCCCCGGCCGCCCGAGCAGGTGCCGGAGGCCCGCTGGGGGTTCAACCTGGCGGTGCCGGAGCTGCTTTACGACCGCGGTGAGCTCCACAACCTCTCGGTGGCCAGGGGCACCCTGACCCCCGAGGAGATCTACAAGATCCGCGAGCACATGATCCACACGATCGTGATGCTGGAGAGCATGGCCTTTCCCCCATCCCTGGCCCGCGTCGCGGAGATCGCGGGGGGGCACCACGAAACCCTCGACGGTCGCGGCTACCCTCGGGGGCTGGGGGCGGAGAAGTTGTCGAT
Organism: Synechococcus sp. BA-120 BA3; assembly: GCF_034931285.1. Lineage (NCBI taxonomy): Bacteria > Bacillati > Cyanobacteriota > Cyanophyceae > Synechococcales > Synechococcaceae > Synechococcus > Synechococcus sp. BA-120 BA3. The sequence continues at coordinate 4,610 of NZ_JAYGHZ010000319.1, read as the reverse complement.
CCCGGCCCGGATCCTGGCCATCGCCGACATCTTCGAGGCCCTCACCGCCGCCGATCGGCCCTACAAGCGGGGCATGCCCCTGTCCCAGTCCCTGGCGATCCTGGCCGGCCTGCGGGATCGCGGCCGCATCGATGCCGACCTGTTCGCGCTGTTCCTGCGATCCGGCGTGTACCTCACCTACGCGGAGTGCTTCATGAGCGCCGACCAGATCGATCCGGTGGATCTGGATGCCCTGCTGGGGCCCCGGCCCACCTCGGCCTGAGGCCCCCTTCGGTTTCGCCAGGGTTCTCCAGAGTCAGCGATACGCTTCCGGTGGCAAGGTGGATCGCGAGGCCAGGAATGACGCCTGCTTGCCGGTATCTGTTGCTACGAAATGCTGGACGATCGCCACGACACACCCCTGTTGCCGCTGCATGGTCCCGACCGCCATCCCAATGTGATTCAGGAGCTGCTCGGCGAGCTCCACGCCGCCTTCTCCGGCGTCAGGGATGGCCGGGTGGCGGACTACATCCCCGAGCTGGCCAAGGCCTGCCCTGATGATTTCGGCATCGTCATCGCCACGTCGGGTGGGCGGATCTACGAAATCGGTGACACGAGAAAGGAATTCACGATCCAATCGATCTCCAAGCCCTTCATCTATGCGCTTGCCCTGAAGTTGTTGTCGTTTGACTTCATGGCTGGCAAGATCGATGTGGAGCCTTCAGGGGAAGCCTTCAACGCCATCAGCCTGGATTCGGACTCGGGAAAGCCGCGCAATCCCATGATCAATGCAGGGGCAATCGCCGCTTCCGCCCAGATCTGTGATGCCGACCCCAGCGGTGCCATCGACCTGCTGCTGGATTATTTCGAGGAGCTGGCCGGCCGTCGCCTGACGATCAACGAGGACGTCTACCTCTCGGAGAAGCAGACGGGCCATCGCAACCGTGCCATCGGTCATCTGCTTCGTAACTTCAACATCATCGAGTCCGACCCCGAACCCGCCCTCGATCTCTATTTCCGCCAGTGCGCCATCTCCGTCACCTGCCACGATCTGGCCGTGATGGCCGCCACCCTGGCCTGCCAGGGCCGCAATCCCTTCACCGGCGGCCAGCCGCTCCCCCACGACATCACCGTCAGGGTGATGGCCCTCATGGGCACCTGCGGCATGTACGACTTCGCCGGCCAGTGGCTCCATGACGTCGGCATTCCGGCCAAGAGCGGGGTGGCCGGCGGCGTCATGGCGGTGATCCCGGGACGGCTCGGCATTGCCACCTATTCCCCGCCCCTCGACAACTTCGGCAACAGTGTCCGGGGGGTGGCCGTCTGCCGTCAGTTGTCGGTGGGGGTGGGTCTGAGCCTGTTCAACCAGTACTCCCAGACCGATGCCACCATCCGCCGTTCCTACCAGGGGTCGCAGCGGAAATCACGCCGCTGGCGCAGTGACCGCGAACTGGCGATCCTGGCCCCGCACCGGGATGAGGTGCGCATCATTCACGTGCAGGGGGTGCTCGATTTCGGAGGCATCGAACAGCTGGCCTCCGAACTGGTGCGGCTCAGCAATGACGTGCGCGTCCTCATTCTCGACCTGGCCCATGTGACCGAATGCCCGCTGGAATCCTCCGGGCTGCTGGACCGCCAGCTCTGCTCGATGGAGGACGAGGGCGTCGAGATCCTGCTCTCCCGTGCTGGCCGGCTGCCCCTGGTCGCCATGCCCGACTGGAAGATCACCGATCGGGTCTCGAGCTACGAGCATCTGGATTCGGCCCTCGAGGCGGCCGAGGACCTGCTGCTGTCGTGGTACTCCCCGGCGGAGGGGGGGGAGGAAGCCGCCGCTGCTCCGGCCGATACCCTCGGAGATCACGGCCTGCTTGCCCCTCTGAGCGAGTCACAGCGGCGGATCCTGGCGGATCGCCTGACCAGGCGATCGTTCGTGGCCGGGGATTTCGTGATCCGCCGCGGTGATCCCGGGGACGAAATGTTCCTGGTGCGTTCCGGCTCCTTCGACATCGCCCTCGACATCAAGACCGGCGATGGGGTCTGCCACTCCACCCGGCTCGCCACCTTCGGCCCCGGGCTCTGTTTCGGCGAGATCGGCTTCGTGGCCCAGACGCCCCGCACCGCCGACATCATCGCCACCCAGCCAGGCGAGTGCTGGGTGCTGCACCGCAGCGCCTTCGAGGACCTCAGCGTCAGCCATCCCGATGTGGTGATCGCCCTGCTCAAGGCCCTCACCTGCGACATCGGCGCCAAGCTCAGCCAGACCAGTGTCCAGTTGACCCTGATGGAGCACTACTGAGCGCCGCCGGAGCCCGCCGGCCCCCGCGCTGGGCGATCATGCCTGTCCCAGGACCTCTCCCTGCGTCGTCGTGATGGCTGCCGATTCCACCCGCCCCAGGCCCCGCAGCGGAGCCGAGATCCGGGAGGCCTTCCTGGCGTTCTACGAGCAGCGGGGGCACCGGCGGATGGCCAGCGCCTCTCTGGTGCCCGACGACCCGACGGTGCTGCTCACCATCGCCGGCATGCTGCCGTTCAAGCCGGTGTTCCTCGGCCAGGCGGCGCCCCCGGCGCCCCGGGCCACCAGCAGCCAGAAGTGCATCCGCACCAACGACATCGAGAACGTGGGCCGCACCGCCCGGCACCACACGTTCTTCGAGATGCTGGGCAACTTCTCCTTCGGCGACTACTTCAAGGAGGAGGCGATCGCCTGGGCCTGGGAGCTCACCACGGAGGTGTTCGGCCTCGATCCGGCCCACCTGGTGGTCAGCGTCTTCCGGGACGACGACGAGGCCGCCGCCCTCTGGCGTGACGCCGTGGGGGTGGATCCGAAGCGGATCATCCGCATGGACGAGGCCGACAACTTCTGGGCCTCCGGCCCCACCGGCCCCTGCGGCCCCTGCTCGGAGATCTACTACGACTTCCACCCGGAACGGGGTGACGACGGCATCGACCTGGAGGACGACAGCCGCTTCATCGAGTTCTACAACCTGGTGTTCATGCAGTACAACCGCGACGCGGCCGGCACCCTCACGCCCCTGGCCCGGCGCAGCATCGACACCGGCATGGGCCTGGAGCGCATGGCCCAGATCCTGCAGCAGGTGCCGAACAACTACGAGACCGACCTCATCTATCCGCTGGTGGAAGCCGCCGCCTCCCTGGCGGGGCTGGATTACCGCGCCCTCGACGCCCGCGCCCAGACCTCCCTCAAGGTGATCGGCGACCACAGCCGGGCCATCACCCAGCTGATCGCCGACGGCGTCACCGCCTCCAACCTGGGCCGGGGCTACGTGCTGCGCCGCCTGCTGCGCCGTGTCGTGCGCCATGGTCGGCTGCTGGGCATCGACCGTCCCTTCCTGGCGGCGATGGGGGAGGCGGCGATCGAGCTGATGGCCGCCGCCCATCCCCAGCTGCCAGAGCGCCGCGAGGTGATTCTGGCCGAGCTGGTGCGGGAGGAGGCCCGCTTCCTCGACACCCTGGAGCGGGGCGAGAAGCTGCTGGCCGAGGTGCTCGCCGCCCGGCCGGAGCGCATCAGCGGCGACGCGGCCTTCGAGCTCTATGACACCTACGGCTTTCCGCTGGAGCTCACCGAGGAGATCGCCGAGGAGCACGGCCTGACGGTGGATCTGGACGGCTTCGAGGCGGCCATGGAGCGCCAGCGGCAGCGGGCCAAGGCGGCGGCCGTGAGCATCGACCTCACCCTGCAGGGGGCGATCGAGCAGGTGGCCGGTTCGCTCGAGCCCACCGACTTCCGCGGCTACGAGGCCCTCGACCAGGCGGCCTGCGTGCTGGCCCTGGTGGTCAACGGGGAGCCAGCCACCACGGCCTCTGCCGGTGATGCGGTGCAGATCGTGCTCGACAGCACCCCCTTCTACGGCGAATCGGGCGGCCAGGTGGGCGACCGGGGCGTGCTGCTGGCCGGGGAGGCAGGCGCCGACGTCGGCTCGGGCCTGATCGTGGCCATCGAGGCGGTGAGCCGCAACCGCAGCGTCTTCGTCCACAGCGGCCGGATCGAGCGCGGCCATCTGGCGGTGGGCGATGTGGTGCAGGCCCGGGTGGATCGCAGCTGCCGCCGCCGCGCCCAGGCCCACCACACCGCCACCCACCTGCTGCAGGCGGCCCTGAAGCAGGTGGTGGATGACGGCATCTCCCAGGCGGGCTCCCTGGTGGATTTCGACCGCCTCCGTTTCGACGTCCACTGCCCCCGGGCCCTGACACCGGCCGAGCTGGAGCAGATCGAGGACCTGGTCAACGGCTGGATCGCCGAGGCCCACCCCCTGGAGGTGGCGGAGATGGCCCTGGAGCGGGCCCGGGCCGCCGGGGCCGTGGCCATGTTCGGCGAGAAGTACGGCGAGGTGGTGCGGGTGGTGGATGTGCCCGGCGTCTCGATGGAGCTCTGCGGCGGCACCCACGTGGCCAACACCGCCGAGATCGGCCTGTTTCGGATCGTCGCCGAGACGGGGGTGGCGGCGGGCATCCGCCGCATCGAGGCCGTGGCCGGCCCCGCCCTGCTCCCCTACCTGCGGGAGCGCGACCGGGTGGTGCGCGAGCTGGCCGACCGCTTCAAGGCCCAGCCTGGCGAGATCCTCGAGCGGGTGGCCCTCCAGGGCGAGGAGCTGCGGGCCACCCTCAAGGAG
>NZ_JAYGHZ010000318.1:0-7534 GCF_034931285.1 Synechococcus sp. BA-120 BA3 | reverse complement strand
GCTCAGGGCTGGCCGGTGGCCGGGGCCGGCGTGGCCGCGGGGGCCGGCGTCATCGTGTAGTACACGGTGCAGCGGTAGCGGGTGTTGTCCAGGCCCACCTCCAGGTCCTCGCAGACGGTGCGGGTGATCGTGGCGCCCTTGGGCACCTGGCTCCTGGCCTGCTGGCGGGTCGCCTGACGGTCGAAGATCGATTCGGCGGTGACGCTGCCGGCAAGGGCGGGGCCCGCCAGCAGGGCAAGGCCGCCGGCCAGCAGGGCACCGGAGAGCAGAGGGCCGGTCAGCCGGAATCCAGGGGCCATGGCGGAAGGGGGAGGCTGCTCCACCTCTAGCCAGGCCTGACGGCGCTGCAATCTGGGGAGACCTGCCGGCGCCTCCATGACCTTCAGCGGCCACCGGGCCCGCAAGCGCTTCGGGCAGCACTGGCTGACCGATGGCCAGATCCTCGATCGCATCGTGGCGGCCGCCGACCTGCGGGCCGACGACCACGTCCTGGAGGTCGGCCCGGGCCGGGGCGCCCTGACCGAACGGCTGCTGGCCTCGCCGGCGGCCTCGCTGCTGGCGGTGGAACTGGACCGGGAGCTGGTGGTGGGCCTGCGGCAGCGGTTCGGGGGCGACGGGCGCTTCACCCTGATCGAGGGGGACGTGCTGGAGCTGGTGCTGCCCGTCCCGGACCGTCCCGCGCCGACCAAGGTGGTGGCCAACATCCCCTACAACATCACCGGCCCGCTGCTGGAGCTGCTGGTGGGGCGCCTGGGCCGGCCGGCCCCCTGCCGCTTCGAGCGGCTGGTGCTGCTGGTGCAGCAGGAGGTGGGCCAGCGGATCCGGGCCCGGCCGGGCTCCAGCGCCTTTTCGGCCCTCAGCGTGCGTCTGCAGCTGCTGGCCCGCTGCAGCAGCGTCTGCCCGGTGCCGCCCCGCTGCTTCTCGCCGCCGCCGAAGGTCACCTCGGAGGTGATCGTGATCGAGCCCGTCCCGCCGGAGTTCCTGCCGCCGGTCGCCCAGGCCCAGGCGGTGGAGCGGCTGCTGACGCGCTGCTTCGCCGGCCGGCGCAAGATGCTGCGCACCACCCTGGCGGGACTGCTGCCGGCGCCGGCCCTGCTGGAGGTGGCCGCCGCCGCCGGTGTCGATCTGCAGCAGCGGCCCCAGGAGCTGGCGCCCGAACGCTGGCTGGCGCTCGCCACCGGCTTGAATCGGGCATCGAGCGCCGATCCCTGCGGAGCGTGATCCCGATGGCAGATGTGACGGTGCGGGCACCCGCCAAGATCAACCTGCACCTGGAGGTGCTGGGCCTGCGGCCGGACGGCTACCACGAGCTGGCGATGGTGATGCAGAGCATCGACCTAGCCGACACCCTGGTGCTGCGCTCCACCGCCGATGCCACGATCCGGCTGCGCAGCGACAGCCAGGAGCTGCCCAGCGACGGCACCAACCTGATCGTCAGGGCGGCGGAGCTGCTGCGTTCCCGGGTCGGGCTGCCGGAACTGGGGGCGGACATCACCCTGCACAAGCGCATTCCCATCGGCGCCGGCCTGGCGGGGGGCTCGAGTGATGGGGCCGCCGCCCTGGTGGGTCTCGATGCCCTCTGGGGCCTGGCCCTGGGCACCGAGCGGCTGCACGGGCTGGCGGCCGAGCTGGGCTCCGACATGCCGTTCTGCCTGGAGGGCGGCACCCAGCTCTGCTTCGGCCGCGGGGAGCGGCTCGAACCCGTGACGGCCGCGGGGGCGCCCGGCCAGGCGGTGCTGCTGATCAAGCATCCGGCGGCCAGCGTCTCCACCCCCTGGGCCTACGGCCGCTGCCGGGAGCTGCGGGGTGATTTCTACCTCGACGCCGAGGAGGACTTCGAGCAACGGCGCCAGGCCCTGCGCCAGGGCCCCCTGGTGGCGGCCCTGGCCGGCCGGGGCCCGCTGCCCCGCCTGCGCAACGACCTGCAGGCGGTGGTGGAGCCGGAGGTGGAGAGCATCCGCGCCGGCCTCGACCTGCTGGGGGAGACCCTCTCGATCGGCGCCATGAACGTCAATTCGGCGATGGAATTCTTCCGCCGCCGTCGCAACATGGCCGTGGTCACCGGCGCCGACCGCACCGACATCCAGCTGGCGGCCCTGGAAGCCTCCACCCAGTGCCTGATCCTCACCGGGGCCGGCGAGCCCCTGCCCCAGCTGATCAGCCGGGCCGAGGAACTGGAGGTGCCGGTGCTCAAGGTCGACCACGACACCCTCACCACCGTGGAGGTGATCGACGCCGCCATCGGCCATGTGCGGCTGCACGAAGCGGTCAAGGCCACCTATGCGATCCGGCTGGTGGAAGAGAACTGCCACTTCGAACGGCTGTTCCGCCGTCTGCGCCTGGCGGTCCATGCCTGAGGGCGCTGCTAGTTTCAATCCGTTGGTTGTCGATAACGGGTGACCCGGTCCCTAGATCTTCCGGCCCTGGACCGGATCGATACGCTCGCCCAGGAGCTGGCCATGCTCCAGGACCGGGGCAAACGCAGGATCGCCTTCCTCGGCAGCCGCCATGTCCCGGTGGTGTCGATCCATCTGGTGGAGCTGGTGGCCCGCTCCCTGGCCCAGGAGGGCCACAACCTGATCACCTCCGGGGCCCAGGGGGTCAATGCGGCCGTGATCCGCAGCGTGCTGGAGGTGGATCCGGCCCGGCTCACCGTGCTGCTGCCCCAGAGCCTGGAGCGCCAGCCGGGCGAGTCCCGCAGCCAGCTGGAGCGGGTGCTGCACCTGGTGGAGAAGCCCGAGAACGACGAGCTGCCCCTGCCGATGGCCAGCAGCCTCTGCAACCAGGAAATCATCAACCGCTGCGACCAGCTGATCTGCTACGCCTTCCACGACAGCGAGACCCTGCTCTCCAGCTGCCGCACCGCCGAGGACATGGGCAAGGTGGTCAGCCTGATGTTCTTCGACTGATCCCGCTGGTTTCAGTCCGGCAGGGTCTCCTGGCGCGGCAGCACCTGCAGCCGCGTTCCCTCCCGGCCCATCACGGTCACCTGGGTGCCCGGGGGCAGGGCCTGGCCGGAGGCCAGGTTCAGGGCGGCCCAGCTCTGGCCCTGCCAGCGCACCCGGCCCTCGCCGTTGGCATCGAAGGCGGTGGTCACCTCCGCCAGTTCGGCGCGGGCGCCGGGGGGGATGGCCCGGGCCTGGCGGCGCGCCGACCAGCGCCGCAGCCAGGCGTAGCCCGTGCCCACCAGCACGGCATAGAGGAGCAGCTGGGCCATCGGCGGCAGCACCGGGGCCAGGATGGCGACGAGGGTGAGCAGCAGGGCCGCCACGCCACCGATCAGCAGCAGGCCGTCCCCGTCGGCACCCACCAGCTCCAGCAGCAGCAGCACCCCCGCCAGGGCCAGCCAGAGGATCGGGGGTGCGGGCATCGGCGGGGTGCGACGGGGCGGGGGCGGAGGAACAACGAAACCAACGGGACCGTTGGCCGTCGCTCCCATCCTGCCTAGCGTTGCGCCAGTGAAGAAGCCCGCATGGAAGCGCTCATCATCCCGGTGCTCGTGGTGCTCGCCGGACTGGGCATCAGCGGCGTCAAGGTCACCAGCAGCAGCCGTTCGATGCTGGTGGAGCGCCTCGGCAAGTACGACCGCCAGCTGCGCCCCGGCCTGTCGCTGGTGATCCCCGGCCTGGAGCGGGTGGTGAGCCACGAATCGCTGAAGGAGCGGGTGCTCGACATCCCCCCCCAGCAGTGCATCACCCGCGACAACGTCTCGATCGAGGTGGATGCGGTGGTGTACTGGCAACTGCTGGAGCACGCCCGTGCCTACTACGGCGTCGACAACCTCCAGGCGGCCATGGTGAACCTGGTGCTCACCCAGATCCGGGCCGAGATGGGCAAGCTCGACCTCGACCAGACCTTCACCACCCGCAGCGAGGTGAACGAGACCCTGCTCAAGGAGCTCGACCAGGCCACCGATCCCTGGGGCGTCAAGGTGACCCGGGTGGAGCTGCGCGACATCCAGCCCTCCCAGGGGGTGCAGCAGGCGATGGAGCAGCAGATGACCGCCGAGCGGGAGAAGCGGGCGGCGATCCTGCGCTCCGAGGGGGAGCGGGAATCCCAGGTGAACGCGGCCCGGGGCCGGGCCGAGGCCCTGGTGCTCGATGCCAAGGCCAAGCAGGAGGCCGTGCTGCTCGATGCCGATGCCCAGGCCAAGCAGCAGTTGCTGCTGGCCAAGGCCCGGGCCCAGGCCGCCACCGAGCTGGCGGCCGTGATCGAGGCCCATCCGGCGGCGGCCGAGGGGCTGCGGCTGCTGCTGGCCAAGGACTGGATGGCCATGGGTCAGGAGATGGCCCGCTCCCAGGGCGGCAGCGTGCTGATGGTGGATCCCCAGAGCCCGGCCTCGCTGCTGGCGGCCCTCAAGGGGCTCCAGGAGAAGGGCGGCAGCTGAGGCCCGTCCGCCGTCCTGGCCCTCAGCTGCGCAGCACCGCCCGCAGCCCTTCGGAATACAGCAGGGCGGTGCAGAGGATGCCGCCGGCCCAGCAGAGGCTGCGCACCGGGGGGATGTTGGCCACATACGCCGCCAGGTAGCCCACCCGCAGCAGGGGGTGCAGCCAGGCCACCAGCGCCAGCCAGGGGGAGGCCGCCAGGGCGCCGGCGGCCACCACCAGGCACAGCAGGCAGGCGGGCGCGTGCAGGGTGAAGGCCTCGAAGCTGTTCTGGTGCGCCCAGTTGGCCCGCTTGCCCCAGGCCGGCAGCCGCTCGAACATCGCCCGCGGGGCGGCCAGGTCGGAGGGGGTGAAGTCGGCCTGGGAGCGGGCGGCCCCCAGGGGGATCAGGCTCAGCACCACCACGGCGCCCGAGAGCACCAGGGACCAGGCGAAGGGCCCTCCCGCCGCCGCCGGCAGCACCGGCAGGGCGATGCTGGCCGCCAGGAGGGGGGGGAGCAGGGAGAGGGTCATCGGGGGAGGGCGCCGGAGGTCTCTTTTCTAGGCTGGCGCTGCCTTGCCTTCGCCTGCGCCATGGCCGACAGCTATTCCTTCGACGTCGTCTCCGACTTCGACCGCCAGGAGCTGGTGAACGCCGTCGACCAGGTGCGCCGCGAGGTGGGCCAGCGCTACGACCTCAAGGACTCCAACACCGAGATCGAGGTGGAGGAGGCCAGCCTGACGATCACCACCGCCAGTGACATGACCCTCGACGCGGTGGTCGATGTGCTGCGCCAGAAGGCCACCAAGCGCAACCTGTCGCTGAAGATCTTCGACCTGCAGACCCCCGAGCCAGTCGGCGGCAACCGGGTGAAGCAGGTGATCAAGCTGCGCAAGGGCCTCAGCCAGGAGCTGGCCAAGAAGCTCAGCAAGCTGGTGCGCGATCAGGTCAAGAAGGTGACCGTGGCGATCCAGGGCGAGAGCCTGCGGGTGACCGGCAAGAACAAGGACGACCTGCAGCAGGTGATCACCCTGCTGCGGGCCGAGGACCTGGAGGTGCCGTTGCAATTCGAGAACTACCGCTGAGGCCACCACGGAGCCTCTGTCGCAGCCGCCGGCTGCAGCGGAAGGCCGCCGCCACCCCCAGGATCGGCAGGGGGCCCGGCACGGCATCGTCGGTGGGATCGCCGTGGGGCATCGGTCTGAGCGGTCCGGTCCGGGGCTCGGTGTCGGGGGTGGGTTCCGGGCAGGCGCTCAGATCGCCATCGCGCTCGAAGCCGGGGCAGTGGAACAGCGACCCCTGCAGGGCCCAGTCCTCCCCGCTGGAAGGGCCGGTACCGGAGGGTGTGATCAGCAGCTGCCAACCCTCGTTGACGCCATGGAAGCGGCTGGTCGCGGTGAGATTCCTGCCGCTGGCATCGACGGAGAGGAAGCCGCAATCAGGGAGCTGGCAGAGGGGGGCAAGGCTGTAGAGACCCTCTGGAGCATTGTTCGGCGGCGTGACGGTCAGCCAGGCCTCGGCGGGAGGAAGGTTGGTGGTCTGACCGGCCTCCAGGTCCTGGAAGACGCCCATCACGCCTTGAAGCACAAAGCGGATGTCGAGAGCCAGAGCCGCCTGGGGAGCCAGCAGGATGGCGGCGGAAATCCCGACGACAATGGATGGATAGACCAGAAGAGTTCGCCGCTTCACTGTGACTGCGACTTCGTTGATTCCATCTTTGGGGGTATTAGCTAGTGCGGCCGTCACTGTTGCCGGATTTTCACCGCTGATGCAGATCCGATGCCGGCATGCATCCCAGCGCCAACGCCTTGGTCGCCTTCAGGCGGCGCTGACCACCAGCAGATCGCGACACATCGAACTGTTCCATCGACAGGGTCACCCCTCTCCTGAACATCCTTCTGCTTTTCTCACCGATGGCAGCAGCGACGATCTGACGATGCGGCCAAGCACGGCAGCGAGCAGCCGGCTGGACGCTCCGACGGGCGGCTTCCCAGATGCCCACGGCACCTTCATCCTGGGAGGGTCTTTCCGTCGTCCACTCTGGTGTCTGCCTGCCGAGCCCGCTCTCAACGCCCGTCGCGATGAGTGGCGGCTGGCGTTTCTGGATCGACCGCGGTGGCACCTTCACCGACGTGGTGGCCCGCACCCCCGCTGGCGAGCTCCTGGTGCGCAAGCGGCTCTCCGATCCGCCGCCGCCTTCCGATGGCTCGGCCCCGCAGGATCCCGCCGTGGCCGCCCTGCGGGAGCTGCTGGAGCTGGCGCCGGAGCAACCCATTCCCCCCGGGCTCGTTTCAGATCTGCGGCTGGGCACCACCGTGGCCACCAACGCCCTGCTGGAGCACCAAGGGGCGCCGGTGCTGCTGCTGGTGACCCGGGGCTTCGCCGATCTACAGCGCATCAGCGACCAGCACCGACCCGATCTCTTCGCCCTGGAGATCCGGCGGCCTGATCCGCCCCCCTTGCGGGTGATCGAGGTGGGTGGCCGGCTGGCGGCGGATGGTGCCGAACTGGAGCCCCTGCAGCTGGATGAAGCGCTGGAGCAGTCCCTGGCCCAGGCCCGTTCCGACGGCTTCCGCAGCCTGGCCGTGGCCCTGCTCCACGCCGGTCGCCACCCGGTCCATGAGCAGGCCGTCGGGAGCTGGCTGGCCTCACGGGGCTTCGGCCCGGTGGTGCTCTCGCACCGGCTCAGTCGCCAGCCCCGGCTGGTGCCCCGCCTCGACACCACCGTGCTGGAGGCGGCCCTCGCCCCCGTGCTGGGCGCCTATCTCGATCAGGTGCGCGCCGCCATCGGCGCCGCCATCCCCCTGCGGGTGATGACCTCCGCCGGCGCCCTGCAGGCCCCCGGGCTGCTGCGGGCCAAGGACACGATCCTCTCCGGCCCGGCGGGCGGCATGGTGGCGGCCGTGGCGGTGGCGGCCGCCGCAGGTTTCGGCGCCGATCCGATCCTCGGATTCGACATGGGCGGCACCTCCAGCGACGTCTTCCACTTCGATGGCAGCCGCGGCGCGGCGGCCTGGGAGCGCAGCAGGGAGACGGAGATCGACGGCCTGCGGCTGCTGGCGCCGATGCTGCCAATCCACACCGTCGCGGCCGGCGGCGGCTCGGTGCTGCACGTGGCGGATGGCCGTCTGCAGGTGGGGCCCCGCTCGGCCGGCGCCAACCCCGGCCC
>NZ_JAYGHZ010000317.1:0-7546 GCF_034931285.1 Synechococcus sp. BA-120 BA3 | reverse complement strand
CCGACGCCCCCCCTGGCCCGGCTGCTGCTGGAGGCGGGCTGGCCCTGGGGCAGCTGGATCGTGGCGCTGGGGGCCAGCCTCGCCCTGGCGGGGGTGCTGCTCAACCTGATCCTGGGGCTCTCACGGGTGTGGCTGGCGATGGGCCGACGCGGCGACATGCCCACGGGCCTGGCGACCCTCGACGCCGCCGGCACCAGCCCCAGGACGGCCGTGCTGCTGAGCGGGGGCCTGGCTGCCCTGCTCAGCCTCAGCGGCCGGCTGGAGCTCACCTGGGGCTTCAGCGCCTTCACGGTGCTCGGCTATTACGCCATCACCAACCTCTGCGTGCTGCGACTCGAGCCCCACCAGCGACGCTTTCCGGTCGTTCTCGCCTGGCTGGGGCTGATCAGCTGCCTGATGCTGGCCTTCCAAGTGCCGGCGGAGGCCTGGCGCAGCGGGCTGGTGGTGCTGGGCCTGGGCCTGCTCTGGCGCTGGGGTTACCACGGGTTCCGCCGTGGCCCAACCCCCTGAGGCCATGGCCCCTTGCCAGGGCCTGCCCTGCTTTGCCGTGCTGTCACCGCAGGGGTTGTCGCCGGGTGGTCGACTAGGGTTAAAAAATCGGGGCGTGGCGCAGCTTGGTAGCGCGGGTGCTTTGGGAGCACTAGGTCGCAGGTTCGAATCCTGTCGCCCCGATTGATTTCTCAGGGATTGGCCAACAACCGCGTACGACGGGAGAGACCTTTCGTCCTCCGTCGTGAACCCTGGGTGGCCGTGAATCCGGGGGGGCTGCCCTGAGTTCAGTGGGTCGTGCCCCCATCCATCGCTCAACCCATGGCACGCTGCTGCGGTGCCGCAACCCCCGAGCCCAATCCACGCCCCTCAGCTGGGAGATTGGATGTGACGTGGGTGATAGCGAGTCTCCAGTTCGCTCGGCTTGCCATCGCGGGCCGTGAGGCCTGACAGCCACCTGAAAGCGGCAAAAAGCGATCGCAGTGTGTCATCAGTCGTGGTGCGAGGCTGAGCCGGAACGGATGGCAGACAGGCGCCCTCAGGTGCAGCCTGGAATGGTTGGCCACCGGTAGATGCATCGGAGTCGGAGGCAAGCAGTACCGCACCGCTCAAGGCCGCAATGCAGACCAGGCGGGTGACAACCAGGGGAGAAGGCATCCGGATGCGATGCCTGTGCTGACGCTTCGGGTACATGCTCATGGCGTCAGAGAGTGGGACACAACCTTCTCAGATGCGCAACGGATCCCCAGAGCAGCCTGAGCATCGGCGAGCGAATCCTGCCATTGGTTCTCAGGCTGCCAGGTATCCGGGTCAAAGTCAGAGTCGCGTCCCCTGCCATAGGCATTCAGGAGCCGCGATCGCACCTCAGCCACAGTCAAAAGAATCCTCCTGGATCGCCGCTGGCGATTGATCATCCGCACCAAACCCAGCAGCAGCAGACCATGGAGGGCGCGAAATTTAGCTCCCATCAGAAACGCCTGCACTTCGGCTTCTCCTATGGGATCCGTGCCATAGCCCGTGAGCACGTGCAGGCCATCATGGAGCTGCAGGCGGCGCGACCCTTTGCCGAAGGGCTCAAGACCGGTGTCATCAAGATGCTGAGCCCAGGCATGACCCAGGGTTCCCGCTGGCAATGAACGCAAGGCAGGCATGTCCACAAGCGGCGGGCCATCACTCCCCAGGCGATGACCCACCCAGTTCACCAGCTGCAGAAATCGCTCCACACGCTGGGCTTGTCTGACGTCAATGGAAGATGTGACACTCATGGCTGTTCTCCAGGTTTGTTTTGCATGGTTTGTCGTCCGCACCAAGGAAGAGAGGCGGGGGACAACAGGCATTCACAGCAAGTGATCGTCAGGCCCGATTCCCGTTAGGAGTCTTGGCTGGATCTAGCGGGGTTTCTGGCGAGTCGTATCCCGCGACGATCGCAACTCCGCCAACTGCTCTTTGGAAAGAACTGTACTGAGTTCCCGTTCAAACTCTTTCAGAGCTGAACGCACCCTGATTTTCTGCCGGAATGATAGATTATCGACCGTTGCCATCGCAGTAGGGATGTGGCTCGAAGCCTTGAAGGCCTTTTGAAATTGAGCATATTGTTCGTTTGTCAGGATGTCAGCGAGACTTCGTCGTAGATCCTCGCGTAGCTTCCTGACCTGTGTCTGCTGTGCTGAGGTCAAGTCGAGTGTCTCGAGCAGTGGAGCGCTTTCGGCCCTCGCCGAGGGGATGACACATGGAGCCACGACAAGAGTGGCTGTGGCTGCCAGCCCAATCAGTGCATGCTGAAGCGAGCGTTTCATCGTGATGCCTGCCAATCAGCAGGGTGCGGAAACAAATGAACCCTACGCTGAGGCCATGGCTATGCAAAGCGTCGAAGGTCATGATCTGTCCATGACTTTGGTCATGGGCCATCCGTGCGTCCCTAGGTTTGGCTGGAGCAGCCCTGTCCATATCCCATCCCATGGTGTCGATTCGTGCGATTCGTTTGGGTTCCCATCCCTTCCCCTTTCTGCTGCTGTCGGAATGGGCCCTGCTGGCCATCGCGTTGTGGAGTGAGTCTTCCCCCACCCTGTTGCGCAGAAGTGAGGGGTTCCCAGCTGCCGCACAGGCGATTGTTCTGTTGTTCGGGGTGATGGGGATGTGGCTGCCACTCAGGCCGCAAGGAGTGAAGATAGCCCACTTCGTCCTACAGGTGGCCTTGATTCTTCTCGCCGCCCGATGGAGCACCGTGGGCCTGCGGCTATTTCCGTTACTTCAAATCGTGCTTGTGCTGCGAAGCACCCTGATGTTTCATCTGCTGGGGCGCCTATTGATCACCAGTGGGACATTTATCGCCTATCTGATCATGGTGCTGTCTCAGCTCCAGTCGCTGGACAGGCTATTGCCACCCCGCGTCAATGAGATCATGTTGTCCCAACTCAGTGGAATCAGGCTCAATCTCGTGGTCATGTTTGCGCTGGTGCTGGTGTTTCTACTCATGTTGATGAATGCCCTGATCGCGGAACGGCACCGGAGTGAGGAGTTAAAGGAGGCCAACCAGAAGCTCAAGGAATCCGCGTCCCAGATCGAGATCCTGGCCATGAGTCGAGAGCGAAGCCGTATATCGCGAGACATTCATGATTCCCTGGGCCATGCGCTGAGCGGGTTGAATATTCAGCTGGAGGGAGCTCTGAAACTCTGGGATGCCGATCCCGAACAGGCGCGGAACTTTGTCACTCAGGCCAAGACGATGGGATCATCTGCCCTCATGGAGGCACGGCAGGCTGTGGCAACACTGCGCGAGACTGATGAATCACCGAAGGATCTGAGCAGCGAGATCGCCCTTCTCAGCAGGCGATTTGCAGAGACGACCGGCGTCCTCCCGAGCGTTACGGTGGACTGTCCCCCCCTGCCCGAATCGGTGAACCTTACGGTGTACCGCATCGTGCAGGAGGGTCTCACGAACATCAGTAAATATGCGCGGGCTGATGATGTGAAGATCGCCATCCAGGCCTCATCGGAGCCATCACAGCTGGCGATCACCATTCAGGACAATGGCGTCGGCTTCCATCCACATCACAACAGCACCGGCTTTGGCCTGCGGGGCATCAGGGAACGGGCAGCGGCGGAGGGGGGGCAGATGCGCCTGATCACGGCTCCCGGTGAAGGCTGCACGCTGAGCGTCTGGTTTCCCCTCGGCAGGGAGGCGGCATGATTCACATTCTGCTGGTGGATGATCAATCGATCATGCGTCAGGGCCTCAAGGCGCTTCTCTCGCTGCAGGAGGATATGGACATCGTTGGTGAGGCCATCCATGGCCGTGAAGCCGTGGCCGCCGCGCAGCGTCTGATGACGACCCCCAACAGCGTCGATGTCGTCCTGATGGACATCCGCATGCCTGTGATGGACGGAGTTGCGGCAACCCGTGAGCTGATGCGGCAGTTCCCCAGCATCAAGGTGCTGGTGCTGACAACCTTTGAGGATGATGAATTGGTGCGGCAGGCTGTGCAGGCAGGTGCCGCTGGCTATCTGCTCAAAGACACACCATCGGAGGACGTCGCTCAGGCCATACGCTCCGTACATCGGGGCTTTTCACAATTCGGTCCGGGACTTCTGCAGAAGATGCTGAAGCACCAGCTACCTCCAGCCCTGAAGGATGTGCCGACTGGTGTCGACAAATTGACGCCCCGAGAGCGCGAGGTACTGGCTCTGATTGGCCAGGGAGCCAGCAACCGCGAGATCGCCCGAGCGCTGTTTCTTTCCGAGGGAACGGTCAAGAATCATGTGACGAATCTGCTGAGCCACCTGGGGTTGCGTGATCGCACGCAGGCTGCGCTACTGGCCGCATCCTTGCCGCCAACAACAACAATGAATTGAGCGCTGGCGGGAGCAATCCATTCCTCATCCTGAGGCAGTACCGCTGTGACCCAACCCTCAGGCGCCTGGAATCCGCTTGATGAAAAGAATGGCCAGACAGACCAGAATCGGCGAGAGTCCCACTGCTGAGCCTCCGTTGACGGAGGTCTCTGGCAGCATCAGATCGGAGATCATGGCAAGCATGTCCTACGCGGAGGGTGGGCCAGGTCCTCTGGTTAACCGCTGAGTCGTGCCCCGTCCGTACCTGATTTTCAGCTCACGACGCCCTCCAGGCTGCCCCCCGGAGAACACAACCGGATGGGCAGTGATGGCCCATCCGACACACCAGACCCTCGCTGCAACGGGTCGGTTCATCCGTCTGGACAGGAGGTACGCAATGGCACAGATGGGACAGACCATCGGTACCAGTACAGCTGAACACTCAATGAAGAGGTGCTGGTACCCAGCCGCAGCCCCAATGGCTGGATGACCTGCCACTGGGTTCGTCACCACGCCGGGGTGAACGACATTCCGGATGTCGCTTGACATCCGCCATGGCTCGATCACCACCCTGCATGACGTGACCAACACCCAGGTGGTGGTGGATGCCTTCAAGAGCGATCTGCGCCGCTCCCGCTCCTGCCTGCAGAGCCTGATCCCCACCACCACCGGCTCCGCCAAGGCGATTGGCCTGATCTTCCCGGAACTGCAGGGCAAGCTCAACGGCCATGCCGTGCGCGTGCCCCTGCTCAACGCCTCGCTCACCGATGCGGTGTTCGAGCTCGAGAAGAGCGCCACGGTGGAGGAGGTGAACGGCGCCTTCGAGGCGGCGGCGAATGGCCCCCTGCACGGCTTCCTCGGCTTCGAAACCCGGCCGCTGGTGTCAGTCGACTATGTGAACGACAACCGCAGCGCCATCGTCGACGCCACCTCGACGATGGTGGTGAACGACACCCAGCTCAAGGTGTACGCCTGGTACGACAACGAGTGGGGCTACAGCTGCCGCATGGCCGATCTGGTGTGCCATGTGGCGCTGATGGATGCGCGCTGAGGCGAGTCAATGCGCAGCAACCAATGACCCGCCCCCATTGAAGCCATGAACCAACCGCGCCAGGCGCTCTCTGCCCTGCAGCAATACGCGATCGTGACGGCCAACTACTGGGCCTTCACCCTCACCGACGGCGCCCTGCGCATGCTTGTGGTGTTCCATTTCCACGAGCTGGGCTACTCCACCCTGGAGATCGCCTTCCTGTTCCTCTTCTACGAGTTCTTCGGGATCATCACCAATCTCTATGGCGGCTGGCTGGGAGCCCGCTTCGGGCTGCGGCTCACCCTCTGGTGCGGAACGTTGATGCAGGTGGCGGCCCTGCTGATGCTGATCCCCGTGGCCGATAGCTGGCCGAAGTGGTGGAGCGTGGCCTACGTGATGGTGGCCCAGGCCATCAGCGGCATCGCCAAGGATCTCAACAAGATGAGCGCCAAAAGCGCCATCAAAACCGTGGTGCCCGAAACCCCAGACGATCACAGCAGGGGTGAGAGTCAGCTGTTCAAGTGGGTGGCGATCCTCACCGGCTCCAAGAACGCCCTCAAGGGCGTGGGCTTTTTCCTGGGGGGGGTGCTGCTTACCACCATCGGCTTCAACGCTGCGGTGGGGGCGATGGCGGCAGGCCTGTTCCTGGCCTTCCTGGTCACCCTGGTGCTGCCGGCGGAGATCGGCCGGATGAAAGCCAAGCCCACATTCACGGCCCTGTTTTCCAAATCCCGCGGCATCAATGTGCTGTCGCTGGCGCGCTTCTTCCTGTTCGGTGCCCGCGACGTCTGGTTCGTGGTGGCGCTGCCGGTGTTTCTGCAGCAGGCCCTCGGCTGGCGCTTCTGGGAGGTGGGCGGCTTCATGGGCCTGTGGGTGATCGGCTACGGGATCGTGCAGGCTGCCGCCCCGGCACTGCGCCGCAGCTGCGGACAAAGCGCCCCGCCCGGTGTAGCGGCTGTCGAGTTCTGGAGTTCCCTGCTTACCGCGATTCCGGCCCTGATCGCCATCACCCTGTGGCGCGAGGTGGCCCATCCCGGCGTGGCCGTGGTGGTGGGCCTGGCGGCTTTTGGCGTGGTGTTCGCCATGAATTCCTCGATCCACAGCTACATGATCCTCGCCTACACAGAGGCCGAGGATGTGAGCCTCAATGTGGGCTTCTACTACATGGCCAACGCCGCCGGCCGATTGTTGGGCACGGTGCTCTCTGGCGCCCTGTTCCTGGTGGGCGGCCTGCAGGCCTGCTTGTGGAGTTCGGCGCTGCTGGTGGCGCTGGCCTTCGCGGTGAGCACCAGGCTGCCGCCGCCGCCGCGGCAGCTCAGCCCAGCGGGGTGAACTCGCGCGCAGAGCGCTTGTCCAGCGTGCGAGAGGCCGCTGCAGGCGCTCTGCGCCGCACCACTCACTTCGACGACGCAGTCACAGTCATGAGGCTCAGCGGAATTCCGGCTTGCGGGTGTTATCGAAGCTGCGGCGCAACGCCTCGCTAATGGTCAGACCCACCGGTAGGTCGCCGCCGAAAGATGTGCCGAGGATATGGCGGTAGAGCTTCGCTTCCACGATCCGGTAGGTGTCAGCCGGCAGTGGGATGTAGCCCGCTTCGGCAACAAGACGCAGGCCATTGCCAACGGTGAAGCTCACGAAACTGCGGATGGCATCATTGGAGCGCATCTGCTTGTCGTTCACATAGACAAACAGCGGCCGCGACAGTGGCTGATAGCTGCCGTTCTGCACGGTCTGCAGTGATGGAGCCACCGGGATGCCTTCGCGCCCAACAATTGGCAGGGCCTGGAGTCGATCCGCATTGGCCTGGTAATAGGCGAAACCGAAATAGGCCATGGCGTTCGGATCCGTCGCGACGCAGCGGACCAGCACGTTGTCGTCTTCACTGCTCTCCACGTCGGTGCGGGCGTTGGCCTTGTCGCCGTTGATCGCCTCATTGAAATAATCGAACGTGCCGGAGTCACTCCCCGGTGAGCACAGGCGCAGGGGCCGCTCGGGCCAGTCGAGGTTCACCTGGCGCCACGTTGTGATCTTCCCCTGCGCCTGCCGCCCCCAGGTGCGGGCCAGTTCTGTGGTGTCAAGCGACATCCGGAATTGGTCCTCCGGCGACATGAAATCTGGCCCACCCTGTGAGGCTGTAGCCCCGGCTTGTTGACGCCGTAGCCGGCGCCGGTTGGTCTTGCTCATCAGTCCATTGGG
>NZ_JAYGHZ010000316.1:0-7633 GCF_034931285.1 Synechococcus sp. BA-120 BA3 | reverse complement strand
GCGATGCGCTGCAGCCTGGCCCGACGCCCCTGGGGCAGCCGCTGCAGCAGCCACGCCGCCGGGGGTCCGGCGGGGCCGATCAGGCGCCGCCAGCGCCGCAGCTTCGGCACCATCCGGAAGCTGGGGTAGCCACCGAACAGCTCATCGCCGCCGAGCCCGGAGAGGGCCACCTTCAGCCCGTGCTCCGTGGCCAGCCGGGCCACGCACCAGGTGTTGTAGCCGTCGATGGAGGGCTGGTCCTGGCTGGCCAGGAAGGCCGGCAGCCACTGGCGGGCCTGGTCCGCCGTGAGGTTCAGGGGCGTGTGATGGGCGCCGAAGTGGGCGGCGATGCGGGCCGCCGGCCCGGATTCATCGAAGCTGCCGGCGCCGGGCGTGCCGAAGCCGATGGTGAAGGTGTGCAGGCCCCGGGGGGCCAGCGCCAGCAGCGAGGCGGAATCGAGCCCGGCGCTGAGGAACAGCCCCACCGGCACATCGCTGACCATGTGGGCCGCCACCGAATCCTCGAGGGCCGAGCGGGTGAGGGCCACCGCTTCGGCCGCTGTCATCGCTCCGGCGCCGGTGGCGCCCACGAGGCTCTCCGGCAGGGCTCCCCAGGGCTGCAGCGTCAGCCGACCCTGGCGCCAGCTGGCGGCGTGGCCGCAGGGGAGACGCTGCACCCCTGCCACCAGGGTGTCGGGCTCGCTCACCGATCCGGTGGCCAGGTAGCGCCCCAGGGCCTGGTGATTCAGGCTCGGTGCTTTGCCGTCGGCCGCCAGCAGGGCCCGCAGCTCCGACGCGAAGGCAAGGCTGCCGCCCGGGCCGCTGCGCAGGTAGAGGGGCTTGATGCCGTGGGGATCGCGAGCCAGCAGGGCGCTGCGCTCCTGGGTGTCGTAGAGGCAGAAGGCGAACATGCCCCGCAGCGCCCCCAGCCCGTCCAGGCCCCGGCTCACCAGCCAGGCCAGCAGCACCTCCGTGTCGCCGCTGCCCCGGAAGTGCTGCCCCTCCGCCTCGAGCCGGCGGCGCAGCTCGGCATGGTTGTAGATCTCGCCGTTGAACACCAGCTGCCAGCGGCCGCAGGCGGAGGCCATCGGCTGGTGGCCCAGGGGCGAGAGATCCAGGATCGCCAGGCGCCGGTGCACCAGGCAGGCCCTCGCGTCCTGCCAGACGCCGGCGTCATCCGGGCCCCTGTGGGCGAGGCGCGGGCCGACCCTGGCGGCGAAGTCGCCCGGGTCCCTGCCCAGCTGGCCCGCGATGCCGCACATCGGCCCTAGGCCTCCCGCAGGGAGGGAATCCTGCCGGGGGGGGCGATCGCCTCCAGGTGGGCCCGGAAGGTGCGCCGGGCCGCCTGGGGGCTCGCCTGCTCCCGCACCCACGTGAGCGCGCCGGCGGACAGACGCTCACGCCCGTGCCGGTCGGCGCTGATCGTTGCGATCGCCGCCGCCATGGCGGCGGGATCGCTGGCCACCAGCTGGCCGGTGATCCCGTCGATCACGTAGTCCTCCGGGCCGCCGCAGCGGGTGCTCACGACCGGAACGCCGCAGGCCATGGCCTCCAGGGCCGCGATGCACAGCCCTTCCTGGTGGGAGGGGATCACGAACAGATCCAGGGTCTGCAGCACCTCAGCCAGGGCGGCGGGGGCCAGGCAGGGGAGGCAGCGGACCCGGTCGGCCAGTCCCATCGCCACCAGGGGGCCGCGCAGGCGATCGACGTCCTGTTCGCCGGCCAGCACGAGCTCGACCGGGTGCCCGGCGGCGACAAGGCGGGCCACGGCCTCCAGCAGCAGGGTGATGTGCTTGCGCGGATCGCCGTAGCGCCCGGCGAAGCCGATGCGCCAGGGCACCAGCCGCTCCGGGGCGGGACGGAAGACGGCGGGATTCACCGGCATCCGCATCACCCCGTCCATGGGGCGATGGGCTAGCGCCTCCAGGGCCCTCGCCGTGTAGCCGCTCAACGCCAGGATCCGCCCCCGGGGAGCCCGCAGCACCTGGCGCTCCAGCCGCTGCAGCACCGGTCCGTTGAGCATCCGGTCGAGCAGCCGTCGGGGCCGGGAAAACCCCCGGACGCGGTCGACACGATCCTCCTTCCAGGGGGTGGCCACCCAGGCCAGGAACGGAATCCCCAGGCGGGCGAAGGGGACGGCGCAGAGGGGATTGCCCGTCACCGACAGGTGCAGGTCGCAGCCGGCCACGAGTTCCCGCCAGGCCCGCCGCGGCAGGTAATGGGTGAACTCCAGCTCCGGCAGCCAGGCCCCCAGGCCATGGCCCCCATGGTCGCCGTAGACGCGGCGCTGCATCTGGCCAGGCTTCCGGCCGCTGGGGAGCGCATGCAGCGGCACCGACAGGCGCGGATGGGTGCTCCAGGGGGCGTACCAGGCGAAGACGGGCTCGATGTCGAGCTCCTCAAGCATCCGGGTGACCGCGGTGGTCATGGCGGGCACGCCCCCGTCGACCGGTTCGATGGTGCTGACCAGGGCCCGAGGCCGCCTCATTGCCTGAGCCAGCCGAACAGATCGCGGTTGTCGCGGACCCAGCGGATCAGGTGGCGCACGCCGGCATCGACGCTGATCTGCGGTGCCCAGCCCAGCTGCTCGGCGGCCTTGGAGACGTCGCAGATGAACACCGGCTGGTCGCCGGGCCGGGACTGGCCGCTGAGGGGCGAGAGCGTGATGGCCAGCTCCTCCTCCAGGAAGCGCAGCAGATCCCGCAGGCAGAGGGTGTTGACGGGGCCGCCGCCGATGTTGAAGGCCTGGCCGCTGATGCGGTCGCGGCTGTGCCAGGCCGCCTCGTAGGCCCGGGCCAGGTCGCGCACATCGAGCACGTCCCGGGTCTGCCAGCCGTCGCCGTAAAGGGTGATCGGCCGCTCCAGCAGGGCGGCGATGCTGAACCAGGCCACCCAGCCCTGGTCCTCGATGCCGAACTGGCGAGTGCCGTAGATGCAGGACTGGCGGAAGGCGCAGGTGTGCAGGTCGTAGATGCGGGCGTAATCGATCGTGTACTGGTCGGCGACCCCCTTGGAGCAGCCGTAGGGGGAGTGGAAATCGAGGGGCTGGCTTTCCGGCACGCCGGAGGGGAGATCGCGGAAGCGATAGCCGTGGGGGGTCATCTCCACCGGCACCGATTCCATGCCGCCGTAGACCTTGTTGGTGGAGGCATAGAGCACGAAGCTCTCAGGCGATTGGAGCCGCAACGCCTCCATCACGTTGAACGTGCCCAGGGCGTTGATCTCGAAATCCTCCCGGGGGTTGGTGTAGGAGGTGGTGACCGCCACCTGGGCCGCCAGGTGCAGCAGCATGGACGGACGGACGGCGGCCACCACCTCGGCGAGGGCGTCGGCCTGGCGGATGTCGACCCGGTGGAAGGCGATGGCGGGATGCTGATCGAGCAGCCAGCGGAGGTTGTCCTCGGTGCCCCGGCGGGAGAGGTTGTCGAGGATCGCCACCTCCCACCCCAGGGAGGCGAAGTGCTGGGCGGCGTTGACGCCGATGAAACCGGCGCCGCCGGTGATCAGGATCGAGGGCATCGAGAAGAGCGAGACGGGGGAATCGACGGGTGACTCGAAGCGGGCAGACCGGCGGTCAGGGCGGACCATAGGGCAACCTCCAGATCCTGCAGGCTCCTGTGGGCATTCAAGGGGGAGTCGCGAGGCTGCAGCGGTCCTCCAGGAGCATCAGATGGAGCAGCAGTTCGGCATACATGCGTTGCTGGGCGTAGGCCCAGCCGCGCCAGCCCTCCAGCACCCCCCCCTTCCAGACCAGGCAGAACAGCAGGGCCGCATAGGGGGCCAGGGGCGTGTGCTTGCGCAGCCGATCCGCCAGGGACAGCTGGCTGGTGGGGGTGGTCCGCAGCTTGGCTGCCTCGATCGCCAGGTAGGAGCCCTGGGAGGCCAGCCAGCGCTGCAGGGGTTTGCGGTCGTCATGGAAGATCGGCTGCCGCAGCCGTCCCACGGGTCCTGACAGGACGATGCGGTGGCCGTGGCCGTCGTTGCGGTAGCGGCCCAGGCCACGGCGATAGAGGCTGGTGCGCGGGGGCAGCATGCCGCTGCGCAGGGGCCGACCGCCGATGCAGTAACGGAACGGGATCGCAAAGCCGGCCATCACGGTGGCGGCCGGATCCCTGATCACCGCCTGGATTTCGGCGGCGAGCGGCGGCGGGATCAGGTAGTCCGCATCCAGGCTCAGCACCCAGGGGGAGGCGATCTGGTCGAGGCCGAAGTTGCACTGGTCGGCGAAGCTGTCGAACGGCCGATGCAGCACCCGCACCGACGCATGGCTGGCGAGGATCGCGAGGGTGGCGTCGCTGCTGCCGCTGTCGATCACCAGGATGGAGTCCAGCCAGCCGAGGTGGTCGAGGGTGCGGCCGATGTTGGCTTCTTCGTTGTGGGTCAGGATCAGGGCGGTGAGGAGCGCTCCAGGGGGCTCGTTCCGATTCATGCCTGGGGCTGGGAGTGCTGCTCCAGGACGAGCTGGCGCTGGTGCTGCTGCTCCTGCCAGAGCGTCCACTGCTCCTGCTGCTGGGACACCAGGGTGGGGATGGCCAGGAAGGAACCCAGGCAAAGGCTCATCAGGATCAGCACGAAAGGGTCGCCGTAGAGCTGGGCCGCCGAGAAGAAGGCCGGCACGTTGGCGAGGGCGAAGGACATCAGCCCCATCAGCAGGGCGGAGGTGGACTGGGGTAGCTGCTTCAGCAGGCGGAAGTTGCGCAGCAGCACCAGGGCCAGCAGCACGAGGATCACGCCGAGCACAACGATGCCCGGGATGCCCAGTTCGAGGATGAGGCGGCCGCCGCCCCCTTCGGAGACGAAGGCCACACTCTGGATGGCATCGCGGGCCGCATTGCGGATCAGGCCGCCCGTG
Source organism: Synechococcus sp. BA-120 BA3 (assembly GCF_034931285.1). Classification (NCBI taxonomy): domain Bacteria; kingdom Bacillati; phylum Cyanobacteriota; class Cyanophyceae; order Synechococcales; family Synechococcaceae; genus Synechococcus; species Synechococcus sp. BA-120 BA3. The sequence goes on along the minus strand of NZ_JAYGHZ010000316.1, from coordinate 2,802 downwards.
CTGGCGCCCGCTCCCACGCCCATGCCGATGCCGTCGGAGATCTCGATGGCACGCAGGGTGGCGCCGATGCCCTGGGAATCGAAGCGTTCGACCAGGTCCTGCTGGATGGTCAGGGAGCGGTTGGTGTACTCGCCGAAGTTCTCGCCCAGATTCTCCGAGAGGATGAAGGCATAGAGGGGATAGGCGATCCCGGCTACCCCGAGCACGCTTGAAATCACACGCTCCTTGGAAGCGGGGCTGGCCCGGCGGCTGAAAAGCAGTAGATAGATCGCTACGAAGGCCAGGATCAGCACCTGGGCCTTGCGCCGGCCGGTGAGGATGGTCAGGAAGGCGAAGCCGACCGCCAGCAGCAACAGCCCGAACTGGTTGGTGGGTTTCTGGCTGGCGATGCCCATCGACGCCGCGATGCAGGCCGCCGCCGACAGCTGCCAGGAGGCGATCTCACTGGTGCGCCAGAAGCCGGAGGCCCCCTGGGCGGAGAAGCCGTGGCGGAAGGTGATCAACAGGCCCTCACCCACCTCCTGGAGGGTGGGATGGTCGACCCCCTGGAAGCTGAGATAGACGGTGAAAGCAATCACCGTCGACCCGATCAGGTAGAGGGTCAGCAGCCGCTTGAGGAACGGCAGGGAGCAGCCCACCTGGAAGCCCACCCAGAGACCGAAGGCCGGGGCCAGGTAGAAGGCGGCGCCGATGGCGGTGAGGCGGATGTCGGAGAAGCGGGCGAAGCTGTTGAGGCTCTGCAGCGCGATCAGGGTGAAGTAGATGGTCACCCAGCCGTCGAACTGCGGCACGGTCCAGAACATGGCCCGCAGATTGAAACGGCCCGCCCGCTCAAGCAGCACCATGCCGCAGAGGGCAAAGCCGATCAGCACCAGGCCGACCATGTAGCCGGGCTGGTCCGGGGTGATCTTGCGCAGGGGATCCTGCACGAAGCCGAGCAGCAGGGTGACCATCAGGCCGGCCCGCCAGTCGCCGTCGAGGAGCACGGCGGCGAGGGCGCCGAAGATCACGATCAGCAGCAGGATGGTCATCGGCCGGCGGGAGAGGTCAGCAGCTGGCGGTAAGCGTCTCGCAACTGGAGGGCGATCGTGCTCCAGGAAAAGTCCATCTGAGCCAGGTTAAGGGCGGACGCCCGCATTGACAGGGATGGCCGCTCCAGGGCCTGGCCGAGAGCCAGGGTGAGGGCTTCGGGGTCGCTGCCGCAGACCAGGCCGGCCCCGCAGCGCTCTACGTCGGCGGCGACGGCCACCTCGGGCGAGAGGATCACCGGGGTGCCGGCGGCCAGCGCTTCAACGGCCGCGATGCCGAAGTTCTCCGCCGCCGACGGCAGCACATACCAGTCGGCCGCCTGCAGCAGCTGCCATTTGGCCTCCCCCTCCACGAATCCGAGCCAGCGGCAGCGGCTTCCGAGGCCCAGCCGCCGGCTGCGCTCCTGCAGGCCGGCGACGTACCGGGGCTCCCCCTCGCCGGCGATCGCCAGCTCCCAGGGGGCGTCGGGCCGGAGCCGCTGCAGGAGGGCCAGGGCGTCCAGCAGGTTCTCCAGGCGCTTCTTGGGGTGCAGCCGCGACAGGAACAGAAAGCGGACCGGTGCGGCGCCGTCCCGGCCGCCCGCCGCAGCGGCCGCCGGTTCGGGGCCGCGCACCCCCAGAGGGAGCACCAGGCTGGGGGGCGCCAGGCCGAGGGCGGCGGCCTCATCCCGTTCGGCGACGGTGGTGAAGTGCAGGGCGGCCGCCCGCTGCAGGTTGCGCCGTTCGATCAGGCGCAGCATCAGGCGTTTGCGGCCGCGGCTCTGGGCGAGGCTCCACGGGCTCAGCTGGCCGATGCTGCGCAGGATGTAGGGAACGCCGGCCCAGCGCGCCTGGGCCATGGCCGTGGTGGAGGGGTAGGAGAACAGGGCATGGATGTGGAGCAGGTCGTAGTCCTTCAGGTGGCGGGCCAGCCAGAAGCTCAGCCCGGGACTGATGGCGAACTCCCGCAGGGCGGCGACGGGAGGACTCCAGCGGGGAAAGGCCAGCACCGGCACCCCCTGGTGCTGCTGCCAGCGGCCGGTGACCAGATCGGGGTGCAGGCCAGGGCCATGGTCGTTGGTGGTGAGGATGGCGGCGTCCACCTCCTGGAGCCGCAGGGCCGCCACCATCTCGATCACGGCCCGGCTGGGGCCGCCCCGCAGCGGGCTGATCGAGGGGATGACATGCAGAACCCTCATGGCGCCGGACGGTCCGCCAGGAAGCCGTCGAAGGCCTCCCCCCAGGCCGCGGCCACCGCCGGGGCGGCATAGGCGGCGATGGCGTCACGGTTGTGGCGATGGCGCTCCCGGAACCAGCCGGCCCGCTGTCGCAGCTCCACCAGGGCGTCGAAGATGGCCGCGCTGCTCTCGATGTCGCAGTAGATCCCCTTCTCCAGCTCCTCGACGATCGCCTGCAGCGGGTTGCCCGCCGGTCCGGCCACCAGCACCGGCGTGGCGTGGGGCAGGTATTCGAAGAACTTCGAGGGCAGGTTGTCGCTGTGGCGGGGGCCGATCAGCACCAGCAGGCCATCGGCCGCCTCCGCCAGCTGGTGGGAGCGCCCGTTGCTCACGGCGGCATGGACCTGCACGACCTGGCGCAGGCGGGGCTCGTTGCGGATGGCCGCCCGCGCCGCTGCGTACAGATAGCCGTAGAGCTGGATGCGCAGCCCACCCTGCTCCTGGGGCCGCCAGCGCCGTACGGCCTCCAGCAGCGGCTCGATCGGCCGCCAGGGGCCCAGGTTGCCGGGGTGGAACAGGGTCAGGGCCGCGCCGGCGGACGCGGCAGTGGGCGGTGG
>NZ_JAYGHZ010000315.1:0-7650 GCF_034931285.1 Synechococcus sp. BA-120 BA3 | reverse complement strand
GCGTCGGCCTGCTGGTGGGCGGGGGCCCGCACCTGATCGCGCCCGCCCTCCTGCTCAGCCTGGCAGCGGGCTGGCTGGGGGGCGTGTTCAGTGCCGGCACCGCCTGGATGGCGGCGCGCTGGGGTCGCTGGCTCGCCCGGCCGGCCGGGACAGGGGGATCGGCCCTGGCCAGACCCCTGATGGGGGCCTTGGTCGCCGCCCTGGTGATCAGCCTGGCGGCCGTCGCCAGCGATGGTTGGAGCCTCAACGATGGCCAGCTGCTGATCCTGCGCATGGCCTACGGCGAGGATCGCCCCGGCCTGGAGATCCTCCCCTGGCGACTGCTGGCCTCGGTGCTGAGCATCGCCATCGGTGCCCCTGGCGGCGTGATGCACGACGCGATGTCCCTGGGAGCGCTGCTGGCTGGACCCCTGATCGGCGACCTGCCCCCCCTGGAGCGGCAGTTGCTGGTGTGGACCGGGGCGACGGCCCTGTTCAGCGGAGCCTGCCGCACGCCCCTGTTCTGCGCGCTGTTCGTGATGCAGATCGCCGGATCGATGGCACTGCTGCCCTGGTTGTTGCTGGTGGCCGCACTGGCGGCACCGGTCGGGCGCTGGGCAGGGAAGGACACATGGAACGACGTGCAACTGGAACGCTGGCTTGAGATTCACGGAGTCCGCGGAACGGCAGAGATGAAAGCAGGATGAGGATTGCAGCCCCTTGATTCCGATAGGCGCCACTCCTGAACTCGAACCTGGGAAGACAAACGGGACGGGCCAGCAGGAAGACGCTAAAGTCGGTGTTCAGGCCTCTGATCCACAAGCTGTGCCGCACGCAGATCCACAGACGGATCAACAAACTGCTGTCGCGTCCTGATGCGTTTCCCCTTCGTCCAGCCATGCATCAAAGAGGGATCCATTGAAACCGCCTGAAACCCCTGAGGACGAACAGCTCCGCCTGGCGAAGCTTCGATCCCTTTGCCTACTCGACACACGACAGGACTCCCGATTCGACCGGCTCACCCGGCTGGCCCAGAAGATCTTCAAGTCTTCGATCGCGATGGTCAACCTGGTCGACGAGCATCGTCAGTGGTCAAAATCCTCCGCAGGTCTGGACGGTTCGGAAGCCTCCAGAAGCATTTCCTTCTGCGGGCATGCCATTCTCGGTTCCGATGTGTTCATCGTTTCCGACGCCCTGAAGGATGAACGTTTTCACGACAATCCTCTGGTCCTTGGCGAGCCCCACATCCGCTTCTACGCCGGATGCCCACTGACGGTTGATCATCGCAAGATTGGTACGCTCTGCATCGTCGATCAGGCACCACGAAGCCTCGACGAAGAGCAGATCGAGATCCTCAGAGATCTCGCCAAGGTTGTGGAACAGGAGGTGGCCTCCACGCTTCTTGCCACCAGGGATGGGCTCACGGGCCTGGAGAACCGGCGCGGATTCCTCGCCCTCGCCCAGCAGACCCTGCAGCTCTGCACGCGTCAGGCCATACCTGTCTCACTTCTCTACCTCGATCTGGACGATTTCAAGCAAATCAATCAGCTCCAGGGGCATCAAGCCGGCGACGACGTCCTGATCCACCTGGCCGAGCGGATCATGGATGTCTGCCGCGACTCCGATGTGGTAGCCAGGCTTGGTGGGGATGAGTTTGTGGTCCTGCTGATCAACGCCACCCGAGAGCAGGCCGAGAATGTTGTCCACCGCATCAAAAAGGCCCTCTCACAGGACGACAGACTGTCGAACAACGGTGAAGCCATTTCCTTCTCCTTCGGCATCACGGCCTATCAGCCGGAGCGGCATGAAACGATTGTCGAGTTGCTGGCCGATGGCGAAGCCCTGATGGCGGAGATCAAGAAGTTGAAGTCCTTTCACCAGGATGGTGGTGCAACGCCCCAGCCCGCAGCGGCAGAAACCGACCGCGCCCTGGCCGGTGCCCCAAGCAAGCAGGAGCACAACGTCTGACCGAGCCCTGAGCGAGGCAGCGACAGCATCGCCTGCCGTCGTCAGTACGGCCATCATGGTTGGGGATTCCAGCCGTTCTGGCCAGCCGCCTCCAGGATTCTCCTGAGCGTCTGATCGAGCTGTTGGAGTTTCACGGGCTTGGCCAGATACGCGCTGGCACCGGCAGCCAGGCACTTCTCGCGATCACCTTTCATCGCCAGCGCCGTGAGCACGATGATGGGAATGGCCGCCAGCTCTGGTCTGTCACTGGTGCGGACCATGCGCAGGACACCAAAGCCGTCCACCATCGGCATCGACATATCCAGGATCAACAGATGGGGAACTTGGTCGTGCAGAAAATCGATCGCCTCCTGGCCATTGACCACTTCGCGCACCTGGTATCCCTTGGCAGTGAGATAGCGTGAATAGATCATCCGGTTGACCCGGCTGTCCTCCGCCAACAGGATCAATGGCCGATCAAGTCGATCACCTGAGTCGACCTCGGCAGGGTCATCCTGCCCCGTTTCAACATCAGATCCTTCCATCACCCTCTCGGCAACGAGTGTGACGGGAACATGGATATCGAAGTGAGTGCCCTGCCCCAGGCTCGATTGCACCCCGATGTCACCACCATGGGCCAGGAGAATTCGCTTCACGATCGAGAGACCCAGGCCTGAGCCTGTGAACTGGCGATTCAGGCCACTCTCGATTTGCACGAATGGTTGGAAGATCTTGTCCTGATCCTCAGGGTCGATGCCGATGCCTGAATCGATGACACAGAGCTCAAGCGTGGCCTGGTCCGATGCCGCCTGTGGAGAACGGACCAGCCTGACCTCCAGGCGCACGGTTCCCTTCTCTGGAGTGAACTTGACGGCATTGCTCAGGAGGTTGATGAGAACCTGTCGGAGCAGCCGCTCATCCAGCAGGACAACAGGCAGATCGGATTCAATCTCCGATGACAGCAGGATCGACTTGGCCTCCGCCATTCTCTGAATCGTGGCGATGCATGAGTGGCAGAGTAGAGTGATCGAGGCAGGATGGAGATGGACTTCAAGCTTACCGGCTTCGATTTTCGTGATGTCAAGAATATCGTTGATCAACTCCAGCAGATGATTGCCACTGCGATCGATCTCTTCCAATGCCTTGCGTTGAATCGTGGAGACCTCACCGTAGATATTGTCTTGTAGCGATTCCGCCATGCCGAGGATTCCGTTCAGCGGGGTTCGCAGTTCATGGCTCATGTTGGCCAGAAACTCATCCTTCAAGCGCGTGGACCGAGCCAGCTGATCATTGATTGAGGCCAGCTCCTCATTCACTGTGATCAGGCGTTCTTCAGCAAGCTTCTTCTCCTGCAGTTCGTCTTCCAACTTGGTGAACAGATCAGCCTGCTGGATGGCGATACTGAGCTGGCTCGCGACATGGTTCACGACCTGAACATCTTCCTCAGTCCAGTGACGAGGGCGTTTGGAGTGATGCATACAGAGCAGCCCCCATAGGCGGGAACCACAGATCAGCGGAACCACCAGATTGGATTGAATCTTCAAACCAACAAGCAGCTCTCGATAGCAGGGCTCCAAGTCAGCTGTCGCCACGTCGTCAATGACCTGGCATCCGCCCTTGAGATAACGAGCAACCAAAGCATCATCGAAACATGTATCCTCAATGGAAACGGATATCAACGGTTCCGTATCAGGTTGGACAGCCTCGGCAATGAAGGAACCCCGATGGCACTGCAACTCTTGATCAAATTGGTAGATGGCCACACGGTCTACGGCGAGATAAGGAAGCATTTCATTGACCGCCACCTGGAAGATACGCTTGAGCTCAAGGAACGTCAGAATCCGCTCCGTGATCTCACGCAGGATCAGTTCTCGTTGCACCTGCCGTTGCAAGCGGACCGCATTCTGTTGCATTTTCTCCGCCATCTGATCAAACGCCACGGATATTCCTGCCAGTTCATCAGAACCACCCAATCCACTCCGCACCGCCAGGTCTCCTTCTCCCAGAGCATGACTGACATCAATGAGCTTCCTGATCCGGCGTGTAAGGGCGTACTGAAAAAAGAGCCATACGCAGATTCCAAGGACAACCAGGAGAACGTTGAAGGCCAGCGTTCGTCTTAATGCTTCTCGGAAGGCACTATCTTTTACTTCTCTCAGACTATAATCAACGTAGAAGACTCCAATGCGAGATGGCTTCAGCTCATCGGGCAGGGGTTTGAGCAGAATGGGATAAACGGCTGACAGATGCAAGCGATCCCTTGAGAGCAGAACCGTTCCCCGGAGCGTACGACGTGTGTTGGAAAAAATGGACGCCAAGGGCGCAGCATTCGTCACCCCCAGGGGTTGGCCCACCAGGCTGTAGTCACTGGCGCGAAGAACAATGTTCTTGTCATTGAAAAGGATCACGCTCCGATAGCCCGGATTGGTTCCCAGCTGGCTGATCAAAGCAAGGACTTGATCACCTTCATCATCCGTTCGATAAAGATAGTCAACCATCCGCGCCGCCTGGGAGACCGAAGACTTCAGATAGGCGGCGGCACTTTGCTCAGATCGACGATTCAGATCCTGTACTTCCAGGGCAAGCTTGATCGCACCCAAAGAAAATCCACTGGCGACGATCAGCGCCGGAATTGTGAAGCGTAGGGGTGGGGGGAATTTCGTCATGACGCCATCGAGCACCTAGCGTTCAGCCCATACGCGTTCGACAAACTGTGGGTCCAGAAGAGTGGCCGGGTCGATCGTCTTCGTGATCAGCCCACTCTCATGCATCACCCGGATCAGGTTTGTCATGGAGACCACAAGGGATGGATCCCGCTGACTCAGCAAAGCCACATTCTCCTCAAGCGACGGCTGCTGCAATAGGCGGAAGGACTCCAGCATCTCCTCCGGTTTCACCTGGGTACGCCTGGCCATGCGCCGCGTCGCATCGGCGGGATTGCTTTGGAAATAATCCAGAGCCTTGAATCTTGCCGCTACCAGGGCCTGTAGATTTTCGCCATTGTCGGCGATCGCCCTGGTGCTGGCGGCAAGGGTATCCACAATTTCGCCCGGGATCAGGCTGCTGTCGAACAATGGGATGGCTCCCGCCTTGAGCAGATTGGTACGCGCCGGACCGAAGGTCACCACCGCATCGACCTTACCGGCCCTGTAGGCGGCTTCGTGATCACTCAGCTCCAGCGACACCGCCTTGACGTCCTGGGGGGACAGACCATTGAGCTCCAGGGCCCTGCCGAGGAAAATGGCCCCCAGGGCGGTGGCCTCCACGCCAATGCGCTTTCCCTTCAGGTCCTGCATCGTGGCCAAACCGGGCCTGGCGAGGATGACATCACCACCGTTGGAGTAGTCCATGATGGCAATGATCCTGATGTCACCCTGGGTGGCGGCCAAGGTGATCACCTGGTCAATCGACAGGCCGGCTCCGTCGATCTCATTGTTGCGGTAGGCCCTGACTTCCTCGGTCCCGGAAGGGAAATCAATCAGCCTGATCGGCTTGTCCTTCAGTTCTCCCAGATCTCTCGCCAGATAGAGGGTTTCGTAACCCGTCCAGAGGTTCGCGCCGATTCTCAGGGGCGCTGATGACGGCCCGAAACAACTCGTCAGGGTGACCATCAAGGCCAAAGCGACCATGCCGAGCAGGAACCACCCCGGCCGTCTCCGCGTTCTCAGCATCCTCGGCGTTCTCGGCGTCTTCTGGTCCAACACGGAGCCGGCAGGCACGGCTCCCATTGTCGTCCAGACAGGAAACCACGCTTCAGGAATTGAGGAAAATGTTGATCTAAGCCGACGTTTTACGAACAGGAGATCATCACTGGTCGGCTGAAATACCCAGGCAAAAGATCATTCGGGCCGTGAAGCATACCAGCGCTCGACCCTGTAACCCAGGATCACCAGCAGCACCACCAGCCAGAACCACAGTTCCGGTGGGTTGGCATTGCACAGCACCACGAGCAGCACCACCTCACTGACCAGCCAGGGAAACTCCTGGCGCAGCAGGGGATTGCGGATCTGCCACCAGCGCCGATCAGCCATGGTGATCCTCACTCATGGCGGAGACCCACTTTGACGCAGGGACGGACGGTCCCAGAGCCGATCGATGCGCAGGCTGCGGTAGCCGCCGGTGAGGGAACGCAGGCCCGGAATCACGTAGGTGATCGGGGTGCGCCACTCCACATAGGCATGGGCGGCGATCGTCAGGCCCTCCCGCACAGGGAACACCCCGCTGCCGCCCGAGAGGGTCCAGCGGTAGCCATCCCGGCTGGTGGGGTCCCGCTCCAGGGCGATCTCCGTGCGCATCACCGGTCCGTGCTTGAGCAGGTCCCGGGCCAGCTGGGGGTTGCCGATGGTGGTGGAGATGTCCTCCTCCGTGGCCGGCAGGGCCAGCACCTGGACCACCTTGCCGACGATGCCGCCGAAGCGGCCCCGCTGGTCCCAGAGGGGCACCACCTCCACCGGCAGGCCGGCCGGCAGGCGGCGGGCATCGGCCGGGGCGAAGTAGGCCACGGCCTGCAGCCGCGGCCCCCCGGCAGCACCGCCACCGGCCCGGCCCAGGGTGCCGAGGCGCTGGCCGGTGGCGACCGTCTGGCCCTGGATCACCTGCAGATCCAGCACCGTGCCGTCCCGGTCGGCCAGCACCTGGCCGTCGAAGGCCAGACGGGCCTCGGTGACCCGGATCTGACGGCGCATGTCGTCGATCTGGTAACGACGCCGCAGGGCCTGGGTCTGGATGTCCAGCCGGACCTGCTCGTAGCGGGTGAGCAGTTCCTTCTCCTGGATCCTGACCGCATCGAGACTGACGCTGGTGCTGGTCAGGCCCTGCTCGGCCGCCACCACCTCGGCCGCCAGGGGCGCCACCACCTCCCGCCGGCTCAACCAGCGCAGGTTGCGCACCTTCTCCGCGTAGACGGCCGCCAGCTCCTCGAAGCGACGCCGGTCCTGGGCCAGCTTGGCCAGGGCGGTGTCGACGCTGAGGCGCTCGCTGGAGAGCCGCAGGGCATCGCGCCGGTCGAGGTCGCGGTTATCGCGCTCCAGCTGGGCGAGGTTGCCGCGCTGCTGCTGCAGCTGGCGGTCGAGCACCGGCAGGTACAGCTCCATCAGCACCTGCCCCTTGCGCACCTGCTGCCCCACGGCCACCCGCAGGCGCCGCACCTGGCCGCCGGCACGGGCATCGAGCAGGCCGGCGGTGTCGGGATAGATCAGCACCCCCTGCCCCATCACCTCCGTGGGCACGGGCCAGAACAGCACCCAGAGCCCGAGGGCCCCGCCCATCGCCACCAGGCACGCCCCCACCTGGCTCCGGTCGCTGAGGCCACTCCAACGGCGGCGCAGGGCCGCCACCGGCCGGCGAGGCTGGGCTGCACCGGTCGGGGGAGCGGAGGTGGCCATCGCCGCCAGCATGCTGGATGGAAGGCCGCCTGTCAGCCCGGCAGGACGCCGAATCCGGCCAGAACCCCCGGATCGGCCGCCCCGGCGATCACATCGGCCAGCAGGGGCGCAAGCACCGGCACCTGGGCGAAGGCACCGCCGAAGCCACTGAAGACCCACAAGCCCGCCGCGCCGCCCAGGGGCCCCACCAGGGGAAGCCCGCCGCTGCAGAAGGCCACCGGCACCTGGCGGTAGGGGCCCGGCAGGGCAGCCAGCAGCGGATCCAGCCCGGCCAGAGCGTCACGCAGGCGGCGTTCCATCACGGCCGCCGCGGGCGGCTCGCCGCTGTCCAGGCCCGGCC
>NZ_JAYGHZ010000314.1:0-7652 GCF_034931285.1 Synechococcus sp. BA-120 BA3 | reverse complement strand
CAACTCGCTCAGGCCGCACTCGGCCCTCCAGGGACTGACGCCCCTGGAAGCAGCTCAGCAGGGAGCTGCAGCATGACCACATCCACCCACTCTCATTCACCCTGGACCGATAAAGGGGGTCACGTCACCATGGTGCCGAGTTCCTTGCTGAGTGAGGAACAAAGATTCTCAGCCTAGCGCTCCGGTTCAGCGGCTGCGGAACGTCGTCCGCTGTTCCGGTAGTTAGGCTTCGCATGCACTTTTGAACAACTGGAGTGCTTGAGACCAAGCGTTCATCATTGCCTCAAATGCCTCATCGGCCACCATGACAACCTCAAGCGTCGTGACATCCCCTTCTTTCCTAAAGAAATAATCTTCTCGCGAACCGATCCACTTTCGCATCATCTGATCGGTTAGTGGTACTTCAATATTTTGAGGATTGACCATGGCGACATGTTTCATCTTGATGGTTTCATGGGGCACGATCCTTTCGATAAGTACTTTCGTGCCACTTTGGGTTTTGTCAAAAAATGAGATGTGTTGCCCCTCTTTCCACTCTCCTTCGTAGGTCATGCCTTCACCTCAGGCCTTTGCCCAAGCTGGGTACACTTCTTTGTCCAGTAGCTTTTCGTAAACCAGATTGACGGGTTTGTTGATCTTGATTGAATAAGTTAACCGTTTCATGACTTGTCTCTCGGCTGAGGCTGCATAAGTTGATCAGCTGCATAAGTTGATCATAGGTGGCTTCCCTGAGCCACACCTCATGAGCCACCCCTATCCGTGAAACACCCAGCAGCTGAATCTCAATCGCTGAGAGCCTCACCCCCACCCTGCTTGGCGTCTCGTATCGGCGCAACCTAGCCGTGGTTCACGGACCCGTGAACCCTCAGGTCTCCAGCAACATCCTCGACAGATTCGGTAGGCCAGCCCCCTGGTGGTAGCGGTCCCGTTGCAGGTCGGTGCAGTGCTCCAGCAGGATCCGCTTCACCCGGTCGGGATAGCCGATGAATTCGCTGCGCACCGAGAGGAAGGCGGCCAGCAGGCCGGAGACGTGCGGCGCCGCCATGCTGGTGCCCGACAGCGCTACATAGAGCTCATCGAGGCTCTTGCCCTTGTCGCGGTTGGGGGTGCGTTTCGGGTCGCTGCTGCTGCGGCACGAAAGGATCCGCTCCCCGGGGCCCACCACGTCGGGCTTGAGGCGGCCATCGGCGGTGGGGCCCCGCGAGGAGAAGTAGGAGGTGCCGTAGCGGTGCGGCAGGGTCGGGTGCACCGAGCCCACGGCGATCGCCTCATCGAGGTTGGCCGGATCGCCGATTGACAGATCGAACGAGCGTGTGGCGCTGAAGCCGTCCACGACGATGTCGCCGCTGCCCTCGTTGCCCGCCGCCAGCACCACCAGCACCCCCTGGCGCACCAGCCGCAGCAGGGAGGCGCACAGGGGAGAATCGCCGCAGCCGAAGCTCGCCGGATCGAACGGTCCCCCCAGGCTTAGGTTCACCCCCTGGACCGCCAGGCGCCGTCCCTCCTGGTTCTGCCGCCAGATGTGGTCGATCGCCTTGATGATCCAGGCGTCGTAGCCGCCGCCGTTGTCGGCCAGCACCTTGTAGCTGACGATCCGGGCCCGGGGGGCCATGGCCAGCATGTCCGGGCCGTCATCGCCCCCCACCGACAGCAGCCCTCCGGCGATGATCCCCGCCACATGGGTGCCGTGGCCGTTGGCATCGTTGCCGCTGCCCGGTTTCACCGCCCCCCGCGCGGTGCAGTCCCATTCGGCGGCGATCGTTCCGTTCGGGGCGAGGCCGGCGTTATGGAAATGGGGGTGTTGCCGGTCGATGCCGGTGTCGAGCACCGCCCAGGTGATCCCCTGGCCGCAGGCGTTGTAGCCCAGCTGGGCGGTGCGGGCCTGCACCGTGTGGATCGAATCGTGCATCAGCGCCTTCTTGCGGCTGTTGCTGAACATCCGGTACACCGCCGGCGAGGTGGCGCCGTACTGGCGGCTCATCGCTCCCGCCAGCGTCTCCACTTCGGCGCGGGTCAGGTTCACCGCCACGTAGCGATCCAGCTGGTCTTCCAGAAACACCGTCTCGGCGGTGATCGGACCCTGCAGCACATGCGTCCGGATCCACTCCAGCACAGCGTCCCGCGCCTTCTGGAGCGAATCACCCACCTCGGCGGCCCCCGCCGAGCGATCCGCCAGCTCGATCAGCACCGGCACCCGGGCCGTGGCCTCCACATCCAGCGCATCGGCCAGGCTCCTGGCCACCGTCATCGGGCTCACCGGCTGGAAGCGGGAGCGATCCAGCGCGGCCATCACCGTCTCCTGGGTCGACTGGCGCGACAGGTAGCGGCTGGCGGAATGGGCCTTGCTGGGCGGCCACACCACCCCCACCACCCGTTCATCGACGATCTTCGGCTTGCCGGCGGCGCTGTATTCATCGGCCAGGCTCTGGTCAAGGCAGACGATGTCGCCGTCCTGGGCGATGTTCACCCAGCGCTTCACGCCGGCGGGGATGGGGAGCTTCTTGCCGTGCCACTTCTGCAGCACGTCGGTCACCTGGGGCAGCCCCAGCGGCGAGCCGATCGTCACGTACAGATCCACCTCCAGGGCGGCGCCCAGCTCCATCAGCGCCTGGTAGGTCACCATGCTCCCCTGGCTGTGTCCCACCACCACGAAGGGACCGCCGCCGGTGCTGATCCGGTCCTTCACCGTCTGCACCATCCGCTGCCGCTTGGTCTTGTTGAACAGGAAATCGTTCACATCCGCCAGGAACGCCTTGGTGAACATCGCCGTCACCGGGCTCCACAGCCCCTTCGCCTCCACCGAGAGCGTCGCCGGTCCTCCCATCGGCGCCCCCCGCTGGGCCGCCGTCTGGGCGGCCGCCTCCAGCTGGGCCGTCAGCGCCTCCACGAACGCCTGCGACGCTTCCGGCGCGTCGCTGTCCTGGATCGAGGCGGCCAGCAGCGCCTCCGAGCCCGGCTGCAGCGTCGCTCGGTCGTCACCGATCGCCCGGGTGGAGAAGCCCGCCGTCTCCGGGTAGCGCTCCCGGTCGACCCAGTAGGCCATGCGGGTGCGCTCCCCCTGGTCGGCGCCGAACAGGGCCCGGTCCCACTCCGAGCGCAGCACCCCTTCAGGGGGCATGTTGGAGATTCCGTGGCAGTAGATCACCGTGCGGGCCTGTCCCCGCGTGGTGGGGGCGCTGGCGTTGCCGGCGGCGGCGGCTTTCTTCGGGGCGGTCATGGTGGCGCACAGGAAGGGAACCGACCCCCGCCCTAGCCAGCCCGGCCGCCTCCGGGCCACGAGCCACCGCCGCTGTCATCGTTCTTGAGGCCGCTCCCGCCCATGACCCTGCTGCTGTCCGTTCTGGCCGTGGTGCTGCTGCTCGATGTGGTGGTGCTGGTGGTGCTGCTGCCCTCCCTGCTGATCCGCCTGCTGCTGGTTCCGCTGTGTCCGGAGGTGGTGTGGTGCGGCCGGGGCCGGCAGAAGCGGCTGGCCCTCACCATCGACGACGGCCCCAGCGGCCCCGGTTCGGAGGCCCTGCTGGCGCTGCTGCGGGAGCTCGAAGTGCCGGCCACCTTCTTCCTGATCGGCACCCACCTCGAGCGCGACCAGCGCTTCCCCCGCCGCGCCCTGCAGCAGGGACACGACCTCGGCAACCACCTCTGGCGCGACGCGTCCTCCGCGTCCCTGCCGCCGCCGCTCTTCCAGCAGCAGCTGGCCGATACCGAGCGGGCCATCGCCCGGGCCGCTGCCCCCGCCAGCCTGCGCTGGCGCTGGTTTCGCCCCGGCCAGGGCTGGTTTCATCGGCCCATGCTCGATGCCCTGGCGGCCCGCTCCTACCGCCTGGTGCTGGGATCGATCTTCCCCTGGGACACCCTGCGGCCGCCCCTCTGGTTCGTGCGCCTGTTCGTGCGCCTCAATGCCCACCCCGGCGGGATCCTGGTGCTGCATGACACCCCGGGCCTCAGCGGCCGCACCCTGGACACCCTGCGCTGCATCGTTCCCGACCTGCGCCGCCGCGGCTACCGCTTCGTGCCCCTCAAGGAGCTGCTCGACCCGGCCCCCTGATCCGTCGTCCGCCGGTGGCTGTGGGGCCTACGATCCGGGCCGTCCGCCCCCTGGGGAATGCGCTTCAGCAGCCTGCTCACCCGGATCGGCGCCGTGCAGGACGGCAGCCCGCGGGACCTGGCGGGGGATCCGGAGATCACCGGGGCCGAAGCCCTGGATCGCGCCGGCCCCGGCCAGCTGGCCTTCCTCGAGCCCGGCAACGCCCTGGCGGCCGCCCTCTCCGCCAGCGGCGCCGCTGCGCTGCTGCTGCCCCTCGACGCAGAAATTCAGCAGCTGGCCAGCGAGCGCGGCCTGGCCTGGGTGGCCCTCGCCAACCCCCGGCTCGGCTTCGCCGAAGCCCTGGCTGCCCTGCATCCGCCCACGCCGAAGCCCCCGGGGATCCACCCCAGCGCCGTCATCGACCCCAGCGCGGCTGTGGCCGCCGATGTCCACGTCGGCGCCCATGGGGTGATCGGCGCCGGCAGCGTCGTGGCCGCCGGCTGCGTGCTCCATCCCGGCGTCGTTCTGTATGAGGATGTGCAGCTGGGTGAGGGCTGCGAGATCCACGCCAACGCCGTGCTCCACCCCGGCAGCCGCCTCGGGGCGGGGTGCGTCATCCAGTCCCAGGCGGTGATCGGCGCCGAAGGCTTCGGCTTCGTTCCCACCGCTTCGGGCTGGGTGAAGATGCCCCAGACCGGCCGGGTGGTGCTCGAAGACAGCGTTGAGGTGGGCTGCGGCTCCACCATCGATCGCCCCGCCGTCGGTGAGACCCGCATCGGTGCCGGCACCAAGATCGACAACCTCGTCCACGTCGGCCACGGCGTGATCACGGGCAAGGGCTGTGCCCTGGCCGCGCAGGTGGGCATCGCCGGCGGCGCCGTGCTCGGCAACGGCGTCATCCTTGCCGGCCAGGTGGGCGTGGCCAACCGGGCCGTGATCGGCGACCGGGCCATCGCCTCCTCCAAGTCCGGCATCCACGGGGAGATCGCCGCCGGCGAGGTGGTGAGCGGCTATCCCGCCATCCCCAACCGGCTCTGGCTGCGCTGCTCCGCTGTCTTCAACAAGCTGCCCGAGATGGCCCGCACCCTGCGGCAGCTGCAGAAGTAGCCTCGCCTGCTGCCCGGCCCCCCTTCGCGATGACCAGCTACAGGATCACCCTGCTCGCCGGGGACGGCATCGGCCCGGAGATCACCGCGGTGGCCCGCACCCTGCTGGAGGCGGTGAGCGGCCGCCACGGCTTCAGTCTGGTCTTCGATCCGCAGCCCGTCGGCGGCGCCGCCATCGACGCCACCGGCGAGCCCCTGCCCGCCGCCACCCTGGAGGCCTGCCGGTCCTCCGATGCGGTCCTGCTCGCGGCGATCGGCGCCCCCCGCTTCGATGCCCTGCCCCGGGAGCAGCGCCCCGAGAGCGGCCTGCTGGCCCTGCGCTCCGGCCTGGGGCTGTTCGCCAACCTGCGGCCCGTGAAGATCATTCCGGCCCTGGCCGGCGCCAGCAGCCTGCGCCCCGAGGTGATCGAGGGGGTGGATCTGCTGGTGGTGCGCGAACTCATCGGCGGCATCTACTTCGGCACCCCCAAGGGGCGCATCGAGGCGGACGGCGGTGTGCGCGCCTTCAACACCATGGTCTACAGCGACCACGAGGTGGACCGGATCGCCCGGGTGGGCTTCCGCCTGGCGGCCGCCCGCCGCGGCCGGCTCTGCTCGGTCGACAAGGCCAACGTGCTCGATGTCAGCCAGTTGTGGCGTGACCGGGTGGAGGCGATCCACACCGAGTTCCCCGACGTCGAACTCAGCCACATGTACGTCGACAACGCCGCCATGCAGCTGGTGCGCGAGCCGCGCCAGTTCGACGTGCTGCTCACCGGCAACCTCTTCGGCGACATCCTCTCGGATGAGGCCGCCATGCTCACCGGCTCGATCGGCATGCTCCCCTCGGCCTCCCTCGGCTCCGAGGGGCCGGGTCTGTTCGAGCCGGTGCACGGCTCCGCCCCCGACATCGCCGGCCAGGACAAGGCCAACCCGATCGCCATGGTGCTGTCCGCCGCCATGCTGCTGCGGGTGGGCCTGCAGCAGGAGGCCGCCGCCGCCGACCTGGAGGCCGCCGTCGACCGGGTGCTGGCCGCCGGCTACCGCACCGGCGACCTGCTCATGGGCGAGGGCTGCACCCGGCTGGGCTGCCAGGCCATGGGCGAGCAGTTGCTGGCGGCCCTGCCGGCCTGAAGGCCCCCCTCAGGTAACGGGCTCGGCAGGAGCGGGCCGGCGACCTGCCAAACTCACAGCCTCTCAACCCCCCTGCGTCGATGTCGAAGCGTCACCCGGTCGTGGCTGTCACCGGTTCCTCGGGAGCGGGAACCAGCACCGTCAAACGGGCCTTCGAGCACATCTTCTCCCGCGAGGGCATCATCCCGGCGGTGGTGGAGGGCGACAGCTTCCACCGCTTCGAGCGGGGCCCGATGAAGCAGGCGATGGCCGAGGCCCAGGCCCGCGGCGAGAACTTCTCCCACTTCGGCCCCGAGGCCAACATCTTCGACAAGCTCGAAGAGCTGTTTCGCACCTACAGCGAGACCGGCGGTGGCGACCGTCGCTACTACCTGCACTCAGTGGAGGAGGCGGCCGAGCACAACGCCCGCCTCGGTACCAGCCTGGAGCCGGGCCAGTTCACCCCCTGGGAGCCGATCCCCAGCGAAACCGATCTCCTCTTCTATGAGGGCCTGCACGGCGGCGTGGTGGGCGAGGGCTACGACGTGGCGGCTCTGGTGGATCTGCTGATCGGCGTGGTGCCGATCGCCAACCTGGAGTGGATCCAGAAGATCTCCCGCGACAACGCCGAGCGGGGCTACTCGGCCGAAGCGATCGTCGACACGATCCTGCGCCGCATGCCGGACTACATCAATCACATCTGCCCCCAGTTCAGCCGCACCGACATCAACTTCCAGCGGGTGCCCACGGTGGACACCTCCAACCCCTTCATCTGCCGCAACATCCCCAGCCCGGACGAGAGCTTCGTCATCATCCACTTCCGCAAGGGGGCCCGTGAGAAGTGGGGCATCGACTTCTCCTACCTGCTGCGCATGATCCACGATTCCTTCATGTCCAGCCCCACGAGCATCGTGGTGAACGGCGGCAAGATGGGCTTCGCCATGGAAATCATCCTCACGCCGATCATCCACAAGATGATCGAGGAGAAGAAGAATCTCGGCTGAAACCCACGGCTGAGATGACGGGCTGAAGATCGATCTCTCGATCTTCCTTTCGGCCCTAAGATCCCCCGAAAGGAATCGGTGAATCCCATCACCGCCCAGCCCCCCACCATCCACCCGCCCGGCCAGGGCACGCCCCCATCCGGAACCCCTTCCTTCGTGATCCGGGGCGGGGAGTCCTCGGCCTCCCCCTCGGCCGGCTCCCTGCGCCTCGATCGCATCAACAGCGCCGAACTGCTGCGCTGCTCGCGCCGGGTCTACTTCCGCTTTCTGGAGGCCTGCCCCACCGCCCCCGAGCCGCTGGGGGTGGTCCTGCTCGGCGCTGGCCCCCAGGGGCGGGTGGTGTTCGAGCTGCCCATCCTGCTGCCGGACGAGCAGTTCGTGCCGATGGAGCTGCTGCGCCCCCGCTCGGCCCGGGGCCGCAGCAGC
>NZ_JAYGHZ010000313.1:0-7991 GCF_034931285.1 Synechococcus sp. BA-120 BA3 | reverse complement strand
GACGAAGACCTGATCGCCGTCGCCGCGCTGCTGGAGGCCCGCCGCGGGCCGCTGCCGTCCCCCCGCCCCGTGGCGCCCCTGGCGTTCCCCCTGGATCTGGCCGGCCACAACCGGCTGGTGCCGCTGCTGGGTTGGAACGCCTGGAAGAGCCGCCGCGGCGAGGCCCTCGGAGATCTCGAGCCCGCCCGCTTCCGGCGTCTCACCGACGACCTGCTGCGCCGGCGCGGTGATGGCGGAAAATCGATGCCGGCGCGCCCTGCGTCCCCCTGACCCCCACCTCCCCATGAACATCGACGGCAGGCCCTGGCGCACCATCTGGCTGGAGGAGGGCGGCCGCTCGGTGGGCGTGATCGACCAGACCCTGCTGCCGCACCGCTTCGTCACCCGCTCGCTCACCAGCGTCGAGGAGGCGGCCGAGGCGATCGTCACCATGGTGGTGCGGGGGGCTCCCCTGATCGGCGTCACCGGCGCCTACGGGTTGATGCTGGCCCTGCAGGCCGACCCCGGCGACGCCTCCCTGGCCGCGGCCTTCGAGCGCCTCGATGCCACCCGCCCCACCGCCATCAACCTGCGCTGGGCCCTGGATCGGGTACGGGCCAGGGTGCTGCCCCTGGCGCCGGAGCAGCGCGCCGAGGCGGCCAAGGCCGAGGCGGCGGCCATCGCCGAGGAGGACGTGGCCATGTGCGAGGCCATCGGCGACCACGGCCTGCGCCTCTTCCAGGAGATCGCCGCCCGGCGCCCCGAGGAGCGCCGCGGCCAGCCCCTGAACGTGCTCACCCACTGCAATGCCGGCTGGCTGGCCACGGTGGACTGGGGCACGGCCCTGGCGCCGATCTACAAGGCGCACCGCTCCGGCCTGCCGATCCACGTGTGGGTCGACGAGACCCGCCCCCGCAATCAGGGGGCCAGCCTGACGGCCTTCGAGCTGGGCCGTGAAGGGGTGCCCCACACCGTGATCGTCGACAACGCCGGCGGGCACCTGATGCAGCACGGCCGGGTGGATGCGGTGATCGTCGGCACCGACCGCACCACCCGCACGGGCGATGTCTGCAACAAGATCGGCACCTACCTCAAGGCCCTGGCCGCCCACGACAACGGCGTGCCCTTCTACGTGGCCCTGCCCGCCTCCACCATTGATTGGTCGATCGGCGATGGGGTGAAGGAGATCCCGATCGAGGCCCGCTCCCCCCTGGAGGTGACCCGCATCGCCGGCAAGCCCGCGGCCGGGGAGCCCACCAGCGTGCAGCTGGTGCCCGACGGCAGCGACGGCTTCAACCCCGCCTTCGACGTCACCCCGGCCCGGCTGGTGACGGCCCTGATCACCGAGCGGGGCGTGGCGCCGGCCAGCGAGGAAGGGCTGCAGGCCCTCTACGCCGCCCCGGTGGCCGCGTGCTGAGCCGCTGCCCGTCGCCGCCCGGGGCCCGATTCAGAGCGAGGGCCGCAGCAGGCTGATGGGTGCGCCGGGGCCGTCCGGCCGGACCGTCAGGGTGGAGTAGGTCCAGGTGCCGGCTTCCTGGCGGGCCTCCACGTAGAGGGTGCCGCTGCCCCGGGATCCCTGCAGGGGAATGGCCAGGCTGGCCTCGCCCGTGCCGCCGGAGAGTTTGACGTTGCCGGAGACGAGGAAGCCCCCCTGGATCGGTGTGCCCAGCCGGCCGATCACCACCGGATCCCGCTGGGCCTTCGCCAGGGCCTCCTTGTAGGGCGTGGTCGACTTGAGCAGCCCGAACACGAGGCTGACGATCAGGGCGATGAAGCCCGCCACGCCGACGAGCCCGGTGAGACAGCCGGCCGGCACCAGCCATTTCCAGTGGCGGGCCCACCAGCTGGGGGCCGGCGTGCTGTCCATCGGGTGACGCGGGTCCGCGACCCCTCAGAGCCCTTCGAAGCGGACGTTGAGGTTGAGCTGGTTCGGGCCGATGGCGGTGGCCTGGAGCACCAGGGCGGCCGCCTTGCCGTCGGCGGTGCCATCCACCTTGGTGCCCGCCGGGGGATCCAGCACCAGGTTGAAACCCCAGGGGCCCACCACCGTGTTGATCTTGCGCTCGCTGTAGCCCTGCTTGGCCAGGGACGCCTTCACCTTGGCGAGCAGCTCGTCCGGCTTGCCGGGCAGCTGGGTGTTGAGGCTGGTCTGGCCGATCGCATTGGCGGCGAACAGGCTGGCGGCCGGCTTGGGCAGCGGCAGCGCCAGGCCCTTGAGCAGCGATCCCGCCGGGGTGGCCAGGGCGGCCCCGCCGACCAGGGAGCCGGCTCCCACCAGCAGGCAGGTGGAGAGGGCCAGGAGACGGGGACGCCAGGGCATGGTTCGGTGGCGGGATGGAAGGCAAGGTAACCCGGAATACCAGGCGCGCCCCACTGTTGCGAAGCCCACAACAAGAGGCGACTGTCGCCCCCGGTCGGCCTCGAGCTGTTCGGGTTGCTGGTGGCGCGCCTGATGCTGGTGACAGCCGAACCTTTGGCGCCATGAGCGGTCCGAGCCCCTGCCGGGCCTGGCCCTGGATGGCTTGGGCCGTCGGCTGATGGGCCACGGCGGGGTGATCAGCTTCAGCCTGCACGGCCGGATCTGGCTGGCGGTGGCCCCGCTGTCTGCCCATCGCTGCTGCGCATGGCGACTCCTGATGCCATCTCAGCCCCGGGCATGAAACAGTCGCCCGTAATGGCTCGGAACGGACACCCCGCTCAGCCTCTGAGCACGCACCTGCACCACCTCGCCACTGAGCAGATCGGTCCACGAGCCGTCGAAGGGGAAGGTCAGATCAAGCCAGTGCGGCTGGGCAGAGAAATTCACCGCCACGATGAAACGCTCCATGACCCCATCCAACCCTTCACCCCAACGGTGAAACACCAGGAGCTGGCGGTGGACGTCGATCCCAAACCCGTCCGCATCAAAAATCTGGGCATGGACGTCGACAAAGCGCGGATGGAAGTTTGAACTGGTGAGCCCGGAATGGTGCCGGCGGATCTGGATCAATCGGCGGTAGAGCGTTCCCAGGGCCTGCCCCACGTCGTCATCACGATGCTCCCAGCGCAGCGGTCGGGGCCGTACCCTGTCGCCTCCCATTTCCGGCAGGTAGGCCTCTTCTCCCCACTCCTGTCCGTTGTGGAGCATGACGGTGCCCGGTGCGGTGAACAGGGCGATGGCGTGGGGTTGGGTTCGGTAGCCGTGTGGATCGCGGGGTACGTTGATGGCATTGCCGCCGATCTTGTTGACCAATGTTCCATGGTCATGATTTTCGATGTAGGTGATGGCCGCCTTGCCCGGCAGGCAGTCACGGTTGGCATCAAGGGCCCGGAGGTAGGAAGCGGAAAGCGTTCCGCTGCGGCCTGACTCAAAGGCGGCAAACAGCAACGGATCGTACCAGGTTCCAGTGGCGTCAATGGAGTTGGCATCATCGATCGCCTGGTAACGGTTATCGGTCAGATTCTCAAGGATCAAGGAGAAGTTCTCACGGCCCATGGAGCGCAGTAGGTGCCGCAGGCTGGCGATCAAGGTGCTGATCCCGGGGTCGCCGCCGGCCCTTCGATAAAATCCTCTGACATAATCGAAGCGGAGACCATCAATGTCGAACCGTTCGATCCAGTAGCGACAGACATCAAGGATGAACTGACGTGTGCAGCCATTGGCGAAATCCAGATCCTCAAAGAAAGCGCCTTCTTCAAAGACGCCAACAAAGGGGCAGTCGTCACGGTTCTGATAAAGCTGGAGATAGGGAAACTCGCTGCGAACATGGTTGAAGACCCCGTCCATGATGATGGCGACACCTCGTTCGTGGAGGGCGTCGATCAATTCTCTCAGGCTGAACAACCGGTTCACGATTTCGCCGGCTGGGACTCCAGAGAGGTCGGTGAGGCGTTCGTCGACTGAGAAGAAAAGATGGGGCTCGTAGCCCCAGTTGAAGCCGCTTTCGGGGACTCCGGTCCAGGGCATCGGCTGCACCGTGGTGACCCCCAGATCGGTGATTCGATCCAGGTGGTCATGCACAAGATCGAGCATGTTGCGCTGGGAGCGATCGCCTGGTAACCGGGCTGTGAAGTCGTCGATCATCAGCTCGTAGATGATCTGGCGTTCTGGAAGCGGCGGAGTCGGTCGGGGTCTTGTGCTGTTGGAGCTGATCAGATTGCCGCCCACCACGAAACCGGAGTTGTCACTGCCGGCGATGTGGCAGCCATGGCGCGTGCAGGGATCGTTGACCCAGCGGGTGACACCATTCTCGAAGCGAACAAAAAACTTATAGGCGTAGAACCCTGCGCTGAGCTGGGTGGTATGGCTGTAAAGCAGGCCCTGCGGGTGATCTTCCAGCACCATTCGAGGAGCCAGCGCCGGATCCCATTGGCCGGCATGGAACGTCCCGGGGATCGCGATCTCGGCGATGTGGGGCTGGCCTCCCCGGCCGTATTGGAGGATGTCCCGGGCGCTGTCCGGAAAGAAGAGCCGGAATGTGACCTGACCGCTCTGGTGATCAACCGTGGGTCCGAATGTCTCGTACATCGCCGTGATAGGGATGACGATTGAAAACTAGCGATGGGCAGGTGGTCTGGCATGGGGCCGGATCTCCTCTGCAGCGGTAATGCCTCCGGGGACCTTGGGCGGCGGCCTCGGTCACAATGCCCCTGGATGACAGGCGTCCTTATGTCTTCCGCCCACTCGCTGTCCATGGTTCGGATCCCTTCCCAGGCCCAGCCCGCCGCTCCGGCCCTGACCGCCGCCGCCCCGCCCCCCAACTGGGTGGCCTCGCGTCACCCCCTCGGCTGGCTGATCGACCGGCTGCTGGCGGTCGAGCCCCTGCGGCGTCTGCTGTTCCTGCAGGCCCGCCAGCTGATCATCCGCACCGCCGAGCACCGCGGCATCGCCTGGCGGGCCCGGCGCGAGGAGCTGGTGCGCCAGGCCGAGCCGCTGCTGGCCAGCAGCACGGATGCGGCCACCCAGGTGCCGGCCTACTACCGGGCCCGCTTCCACGCCTACCAGCAGGGCAACCTCTGCTGGCAGGCGGCCGGCGAGGCGGAGCAGGCCACCGACGCCATGGCCCTGCGGGTGTGGCCGGGGGAAACCCTGGAGCCCCAGGATACCCAGCGGCGGCTGAGGGAGGCGATCTTCGCGGCGATCGAGCCCAGCCTCAGCGGCCCGGTGCGCAGCGCCCTCGACATCGGCTGCTCGGTGGGCGTCGGCACCCTGGCCCTCCAGGACTGGCTGGAGCGGCGCGAGGGCACAGGCGTCGCCGTCGACGGTCTCGACCTCTCCCCCCAGATGCTGGCGGTGGCCCGGGTCCGTGATCCCGGCGGGCGGATCCGCCGCTGGCACCACGCCGCCGCCGAGGCCACCGGCCTGCCGGCGGCCAGCGTCGATCTGATCACCCTCCAGTTCGTCTGCCACGAGCTGCCCGCAGGCGCCACCCAGGCGGTGCTGCGGGAGGCGGCCCGGCTGCTGCGGCCCGGCGGGGTGGTGGCCCTGGTGGATCAGGACCCCGATTCCGATGTGATCCGGCGCCTGCCGGCGCCGATCGCCACCCTGCTCAAGAGCACCGAGCCCTACCTGGCCGACTACTTCAGCCTCGATCTGCCCAGGACCCTGGAGCAGGCCGGCTTCCGCGACGTGCGCCGCGAGGCCTGCGACCCCCGCCACCGGGTGCTCGTGGCCGTGCGCTGAGGCCCCCTTGGGGTTCAGCCCCAGCCCATCAGGGCGATCTTGCCGATCGTGCTGCCGGAGGCCAGCTGGGCGTGGGCGATCTCCAGGTTGGCGGCGTTGATGGGGCTGAAGGTGCGGCCGAGGGTGGGGCGCAGCTCGCCGGCCTCCAGCAGCTGGGCGAGCCGGTCGAGGATCTCCCCCTGCCGCCCCATGTCGGCGGTCTGGAACTGGGAGCGGCTGAACATGAACTCCCAGGCGAAGGTCACGCTCTTGGCCTTGAGCCGGTTGAGGTCGAGGGGGTGGCGGTTGCCCACGATCGCCACGATCGACCCCAGCGGGGCGATCAGCTCGGCCATCACCTCCCAGTAGGCGTCGGTGTCGCTGAAGTTGGCGATCAGGTCCACCGCCCCGAAGCCCAGGGCGGTCAGCTGGGGTGCCAGGGGCCTGTGGTGGTCGACGACGTGGTGGGCCCCCAGCTGCCGCACCCAGGCGGCGCTTTCGGGGCGCGAGGCGCTGGCGATCACCACCGCCCCGGCCCGGCGGGCCAGCTGGATGGCGATCGAGCCCACCCCGCCGGCGCCGCCGAGGATCAGCAGGCTGGGATCCTGGCCGCCCCCGCCACCAGGGGCACCCTCGGCCGCACCAGCGTCCGGATCGAGATCGAGCCGCTCGAACAGGGCCTCCCAGGCCGTCAGCCCCGTCAGCGGCACGCTGGCCGCTTCGGCCCACGAGAGCCGCGCCGGTTTGCGGCCCACCAGCCGCTCGTCCACCAGCACGGCCTCGGCGTTGCAGCCTGCCCGCCCCGCATCGCCGGCGAACATCACGGCATCCCCCACCCGGAAGCGGCCCACCCGCTCCCCCACCGCCGCCACCACCCCGGCGCCGTCCCAGCCCAACTGCCGGGGCGGATCCCCTTCGCCCACGGCGGCCCGCAATTTGGTGTCGATCGGGTTCACCGCCACCGCCTCGATCCGCACCAGCAGGTCGCGGGGGCCGGGGACGGGCTCCGGCAGCTCCGTGTCCACCAGGGCTGGGGTGGCGAGGATCGCTTTCATGGCGGCGGGCTCAGTAGCGGCAGTAGCCCACCTCCCCCTTCAGGGGCGGTTTGCAGGGGAAGCGCAGCGGCACGAAGATCCGGTTGCCGTTGGCCTCGTTGGTGAGGGTGATGTTGCCCTGCACGAACAGCTCCCGGCGCCAGATCCCCCCCAGCCGATCGCGCAGCAGGTCGCTGCCGCTGGCGTCCTTGCCCTTGGCGGACACCTCCCGGTAGGTCATGGACAGGCCGTCCTTCCATCGGATCTTCAGGCCGCCGGGGAGCTGCTCATCGACGCAGGCCAGGGGCTTGTCGTTGTACGCGCAGTCCTTCCAGCCGTCGCGGGGGATCTGGGGGGGCACCGGTTGCTCGGCCCGTGCGGGGGCCGCCATCCCGGCGCCCACCACCACCCCCGCCGCCAGCATCAGGGGCAGCACCAGCGGGGACGCGGCCAGGCAGGCCCACGGCCCCGGGACCTCGCGGCGGCAGCGGCGGCGGCGGATGGACACGGGCAGCCCCTGGAGGATCGCTCCCCGTAGTCTCCCCCCAGAGTCCCCGTTTCGCCCCATGGCCGTGCAACATCGCTGGTCGGATGCCGCCGCCCGCGAGGCGATCGCCCGCTATGGCGACCAGGGGGTGAACGAAGACCTGGCCCTGCGCACCTACTCGGCCCGGCTGCTGGGGGCCGACCCCGAGCTGGTGCTGCACGGCGGCGGCAACACCTCGGTGAAGACCACCGTGCACGGGCTGCTGGGTGAGCCGATCCGGGTGCTGTGCGTCAAGGGATCGGGCTGGGACCTGGGCACGATCGAGCCGCCGGGCCATCCGGCGGTGCGGCTGGAGCCCCTGCAGGCCCTGCGGGTCCTGGAGTCCCTCAGCGACGAGGCGATGGTGGCGGCCCAGCGCCAGAACCTGATCGATCCGGCCGCCCCCAACCCCTCGGTTGAGGCGCTGCTGCACGCCTTCCTGCCCCACACGTTTGTGGATCACACCCACTCGATCGCCCTGCTGGCCCTGGCCGACCAGCCCGATGCGGCCGAGGTGTGCCGGGAGGTCTATGGCGATCGGGTGGCCCTGGTGCCCTATGTGATGCCCGGTTTCGCCCTGGCCAAGGCGGCGGCCCTGGCCTGGGAGGCCGCGGCGGCCGCCGGCACTGAGCCCGAGGGCATGGTGCTGCTGCAGCACGGCCTGTTCTCCTTCGGGGCGACGGCCGAGCAGAGCTACGACCGGATGATCGACCTGGTGCGGCGGGCCGAGGAGCGCCTGGCCCGGGGAGAGCGCTCGTTCCATGCCGTGGCCATGCCGGAGCGCCCGGCCCCTGCGGCGGCGGTGCTGCCG
>NZ_JAYGHZ010000312.1:0-8039 GCF_034931285.1 Synechococcus sp. BA-120 BA3 | reverse complement strand
CCTCGGAGGTGGCGAAGCTCAGCCGCAGGTGGCCCGCCGCCCCGGGGCCGAACCAGCGGGGGCTCCCCGGCACCACCGCCACCCCATGCTCCCGCCGTAGCCGCTCCACCAGCGCCTCGACGCTCTCGGGCAGCGGCGGCAGGCCGACGAACAGCACAAACGTGGCCGCAGGGGGCTGCACCCGCAGGCCGGGGATCGCCGCCAGCCGGGTGACGGCCTGGTCGCGGCGGGCCCGCAGATGGCGCAGGAAGGCCTCCAGCCACGCCAGGCCGTCGGGGCTGTAAGCCGCCGTGGCCGCCACCTGGCTGAGGGTGGCCACACCATCGATGGTGGAGGGCAGCTCACTGGCGGCCAGAAGCCGGGCGGCGGCCTCCGGATCCGCCATCGCCACGTAGCCCACCCGCAGACCGGCCAGGCCGAAGGACTTGGAGAAGCCATGCACCACCGCCCCGAGGCCGGCCAGTTCCGGTTCCAGGGCCAGCCAGCTGGTGAAGGTGGCCGGCGGGTAGACCACATCGCTCCACACCTCATCGCTCAGCACCCGCAGGCCCCGCTCCAGGCAGAAGCGGCCGAGGGCCTCGAGTTCATCGCGGCGGAAGCAGCGGCCCAGGGGGTTGTGGGGGTTGCAGAGGCACAGCACCCGGGTGCGGGGGGTCACCAGGGCCTCCAGCGCCGCCAGATCCAGGGGGGCCCGGGGATCGATGCGCCACAGCACCGGCACCCCGCCGGCACTGCGGACGGTGTGGGCGAAGAGGAAGTCGACCGGATCCCACACAATCGCCTCGTCGCCGGGCGACAGCCAGTGGCGGGTCAGCAGGGCCAGGCCGGCGGCCGCACTGTTCACCGCCACCACCCCTTCTGGCGGCACCGGCGCCCCCCGCTGCCGCAGGTAGCCGGCCACCGCCTGGCGGAAGGAGGGCAGTCCGCCGGCGGGGCCGTAGCTGAACACCCCGGAGCGGGCGTACTCGGCGATCGCGTCGCGGATGACCGGCGCCGCCGGGAAATCGGGATCGGCGGCGGTGAGCGGGATCACCCCGGGGGGCTGCTCGGCCCAGCGCAGGTTGTGGGCCCGCTGACGCAGCAGCTCGAGCGGCACCGCCCCGTCGCGGAAGCTGTCAGCCAAGCGGTCGCTCATGCCATCAGCGGCAGCTGCAACCGGGTGGCCGAGGGCTGGACGAACGCCCGCGCCATCTGGCGACCGGCCTCCACGCAGCCCAGCAGCGCCGGCCGCCGCTGGCGTTCGTAGGCGCGGAACAGCTCGGGCACATCGGCGGCATCGCGGCAGCCGAGCAGCAGGTCGCTCAGCACCACCGCATCCTCCAGGGCCGTGTTGACCCCCTGGCTGGTGAACGGCAGCAGCGGGTGGGCCGCATCCCCCGCCAGGGCCACATTGCCCTTGCTCCAGCGGGTGGCCGGATCCTCGTCCACCGTGTGCCACACATGGGCGCGGGCCGGATCGGTGGCCGCCAGCACGTGGCGCACCACGGCGGGGAACCCCCCGAAGTGCTCCTCGAGGAAGGCCCCCACCTCGGAGGGCTGGGGGACGGTGAAACGCTGGCTGTCGAACTGCACGAACCAGACCAGCCGGTCATCACCCAGGGGCACCAGGCCGACCGCGAGCCCTCCTGAGGGATCCAGCACCTTGAGGAAGCGATGGCCCAGCTCGGCGGCCACCAGCGGCTGGCGCACGAGGGCGACGATCTCCTTGACCCGGCCCGGGTTGGTCATCGCCCCGCAGCCCAGGGACAGCCGGCAGCTGGAGCGCACCCCATCGGCCGCGACGAAGGCATCGGCGGGGTGGGAGCGGCCGTTCTGGAAGCACACCGCCCGAGCCCGCTCCCGATCCCAGTCGAAGCGCTCGAACGGGTGGTTGTAGTGGACGAGATCGTCAGGGGCGTCGCGCAACAGCACGTTGAGCAGCTGGTGACGCAGCATCGCCACCGCCCCCTCGAGCGGGTGCTCCACCAACACCTGCCCGGAGCAACAGAGGATCTTCACCGACGTGATCGGATGGCCCAGGGTGCCGTGCGGGTCGCAGCCGAGCCGGCGCAGGGCAGCGCGACCGTTGGCCAGCAGGAGAAACCCATGGCCATGGAGATGGGACGCCAAGGCCCGTTCATAGACACGCACGGGACGGCCCTGCTGCCAGAGCCCCCTGGCCACGGCCAGCCCGCAGGCGCCGCCTCCCACCACAGCTGTATGGATCACGGCTGAAGATCCATCGGCATGGTGAAAACATGCCCGCCGATCAGCCAGGGGTGTGCTGACACACAAGGCCACCCAACTGGCGGCCCAACCGCTGACGTTGTGATCCGTACGGCGCCCACGGCCTGAAAGAAGGCATGCCCGCGAATGTTAGGGGCGTGGACAAACCTATCGACGTCGCCGTAGTCACCATCGAGCGCTCAGCGAGCAACCTGAATGATCCCTAAGCTATGGTGAGGAAACCCAGGAGAAAGAACGGCCGGGAAGAAGATCGAATGGTTCCGCCGGGCAGGGAGCCTGGGGCGGCGGGAGGCTTAGCACGCCTTCGGTGGCTAAGGTAAGGCTGGTGAGGGAGGAACATGCGCCGACGCACCACATGGATGATCATCAGTGGAGCGCTTCTTTCGGGCACCTCTCTTCTGATCTTCAACCACCTGCTGGATCAGCGCAGCTCCAACGACTTACGCCGCCAGAATGATCGGATCGCCAGGCGGCTGTGCACCGCCCCGCAGGGCGTCGAGCACAGCTTCGCCAGCCCAGGGCCGCCCATGGCCTCCCTGGGGCTGCAGTCCGTCGCCGAGGCGGAGCTGGCGCACACCCCCGTTCCGGCGGTGATGGCCACTGGGGCCGCGACCCTGAAGGTCAGGCCCCTGGTCTGCCCGCGACGCTTCGGCCGGCTCGTGCTGGTGGTGGCAGACGAACCGAGCCAGGGGAATGCTCTGCTTTTCACCACGGGCCCCGCCCGCCGCCAGGCCCCCGAATGGATCCGGCTCTCCGGGGCGAGCCTGGTCAACCGCGATCCGGAAGGCAACAGGCAGATCCGGCTGGCCCCATGGACCGCCCTGGAGGCGAAGGGGATCGTGAAGGGAGCGCCGGCCGGTTCGCTCTACCGGGTGGGTTTCGGGGATCTGGCGGTGGGGCTGACCCTGGCGCCGGCCCTGCCCAGCCAGGCGGATCGCGTCCGCAACCTCGCCCTGACCCTGGGGCTGCTGGGGATCGGACTGAGCGTGGCGATCGCCTGGCGATCCAGCCAGAACCGCCGGAAGGAGCAACCGGTGAACGGAAGCTTCCGCAAGCACGGCCAGACGTCCTTCCTGACGCACTATGCCCTGGTGAAGGATCTCGAGGCTTCGGCGCTCAGAAAGCACGCGGAGCGCGGCGAAGACGGCTTCCTGGTCACCATGGACTTTCGCTATCTCGAGCGGCAACGCGGCTATCTCAGTGAGGTGGAGATCAACGACATCCTCACCAAAGCCTGCCGCGCCATCGACAAGGGATGGGCCGTGCATCCCGGCTTCAACTTCTACCACGTCTCGAAAAACAAGATCGCCCTGATCGTGCGGGCCTCCGGCAGCATTCCCATCGACGACACCGCCGCTTGTGAGGCACTCCTGGCCCGTCTGCTGGGCATTGTGTCCGGGTCGATTCAGATCTCCAGCGATTCGGTGCTCGTCTGGGACGATGTGATCATCACCGGGCAGCGATTCCAGCTGAGCGCGCCACCCGAAACCCTGCTGACGATGCAGGCCTGCGGGGAGATGCTGGCCGCCGAAGACAGGCGTTCCTACCGCCTGGTGAAGAGCGGAGATGATCTGCTCGTCAAGGACAAGGGTGAGATCAGAAGTCAACTCACGTCCCTGAAGGCCAGCGATCTGGAGCTGCGCTTCCAGCCGATTCTTCAGCTCAGCAACCCAGGCCATTTCGGGCTCGAACTGCTGATTCGATTCCTGCCCCCAGCGCTCAGCAAGCTCGGCACGGGCCACGTGATCCAGCTGGCCCATGACATCGGCATTGCCCACAAGATCGATGCCCTCGTGGTGAGCAGGCTCAACGAGGTGCAGCAGCAGCTCCAGGCGTCGGAGTTTCTGCGTCATCGCATCGAGTATGTCTCCGTCAACATCAGCTCCGATTCCGTCTCCACCGATCAGCGTCTCAACCAGCTGATCGGCCTGTTCAAGCACCATGGCATCGAGAGTTCGATCTTCTGCATCGAGATCACGGAGATGGCCGCCACGGACATCCTGGCGGGATCGGAAGGGGTGACAACGGCTTCGGAACGGCTGATGCGGGAGCTGAACTTCCGAATCTTCATCGACGACTTCGGCTCCGGGCTTTCCAACTACCGGCGCATCAGTGAGGCCTGGTACGACGCCATCAAGCTCGACATTGACCTGATCAAGGGAATCGACCGTTCCTTCCGACTGCAGCGCTATGTCGGCTCCTTCATCGACACGGTCCATGCCCTCGGCAAGACCGTGGTCTGTGAAGGCGTCGAAACCCACAACGAACTCACCGCCGTCATCCGACTGGGAGCCGATGCCCTGCAGGGATTCCTCGTGTCGCGGCCCCTGCCCCTGCAGGAGGTGGAGACGTTCATCCGATCCTCCGACTGGGCGGACCGCGATTCCCTGCAGCAGACGCTGGAGCAGATCCGTGCCACATCACGGCTGCGTGATTCCGGCCATGGCGACGAATTCAAGACGCCCGACCGGAAGATTCCGCTGGAGCGTTACATCATCGACAACTGGTCAAGGCTGCGCAGCTTCGAGGAGTTCGTGCTCCTGTTCGTCAATGAGCTGAAATCCTGGGGCCTGGAGATCTACCGCTTCTCCCTCGCCTTTCTGCCCGATCAGGATGACATCGACTGCAGCCAGTACGTCTGGGTGAGCTCCAAGCCGGGCCTTGTCAGCACCCTGCGCATGGAGCGGGACTTTCTGGAACAGGATGAGCACCTGCGCAGCCCCCTGCATTTCATCGCCACCAGGAGCAAGGTGTTTCGGCAGCAGCTGAACGCCACCAAAGACAACGGCTTCCCGTTTCTGGACTCCCTCAAGGAGGTGGGCTGCAGCGATTACCTCGGCATCCGACTGGACTCGCGCGGGGTTTCCATCCCTGTGCTCACGATCGCCCTGCATGAGGGCAGCGTCTTCAGCGACCAGGAGGTGGAGCGCATCGAAGCGATGAGCAGCCTGCTGAGCCTGCTGTTCTATGCCTTCGAGAGCGAGCGCTCGAAGCGGCTGGCGATGCTGGATCCCCTCACCCAGCTCGCCAATCGCCGCAGCTTCGATTCCTTCCTCAAGGGGAATGTCTCCGCCTCCAGAGCCGCCCAGGTCAACCTGTCCCTGGCGTTGATCGACATCGATCAGTTCAAGGTGGTGAATGATGTTCTGGGCCACGCCTACGGCGACCGCTGCCTCAAGGAGATCGCCGATGCCCTGCGGACGGGTCTGCGGCGCAAAAGCGACTTCGTGGCGCGGCTGGGGGGCGAGGAGTTCGCCATCATCCTGCCCAAGACCGATGCCGATGCCTCCCTGCTCCTGTGCGAGAAGCTGCGCGCGTCGATCCAGGACAAGGGCATCTACCACCCGGGGATCGCCACCGGCAACATCCTCACCGTCAGCATCGGCATCGCCGCCTGGGATCCGAACTCCATGGCCGAGTGCGACGCCGACCGGCTGCTGCAGCTGGCGGACGACTGCCTCTACGAAGCCAAACGGCATGGCCGCAACCGGGTGGTCTGCCGGTCCCTGCACAGCCAGGTCGGTCTCTCCGCCTGACCCCATGACCCACCCGAACGTCCCCCCCGTGCGCGTCCGCCTGTTCGCCGGCCTGCGCGAACGGGCCGGCTGGGGCGAGCGCCTCATCCAGCTCGACGCCCGCCCCGACACCCAGCGCGCCACCGCCTCGGATCTCTGGCGGCAGCTGGCCCTGGGCGCCGGTTCCGGCGAGTCGAGCGGCGAGCTGCCGGCCACGGTCCGGGTGGCCATCAACCAGGCCTTCGCCGCCCCCGACAGCCCCCTGTCCCCCGGCGACGAGGTGGCCTTCCTGCCCCCGATCACCGGAGGCTGAACCATGGCGACCCCCAGCCCCGGGAGCCCATCCCCTCCGATCACGGTGCAGCTCCTGGAGGCCCCCTTCCAGCCGCTGGAGCGGCTGGCGGCCTGGCAGAGAAGCCTGGCTGCCGAGGAGCCCGACGCCACGGTTTCCGCCGCCGAAAGCCACTTCATCGGCCGCGTGCGCCCCACCACCGCCGCCGGCGCGCCCCTCGAGGCCCTCGAACTGGAGCACTACCCCGGCATGACCGAGGCCCAGCTGCGAGCCCTCGCCGAGGCCGGCGCGGCGCGCCACGGGGTGGGCGCGGTGCTGGTGGCCCACCGGGTGGGACGGGTGCGGCCGGGGGAAGCGATCGTGCTGGTGGCCGTCCAGGCCGACCGCCGCGGTCCCGCCCTGCGCTGCGTCCAGGAGCTGCTGGAGGATCTCAAGCACCACGCCCCCTTCTGGAAACGGGAGTGGAGCGGCGGCCGCGGCACCTGGGTGGCCGGCAACACCCCGCTCTGAACCCCTCCCCTTCCTTCGCACCCCTTCCATGGGCCAGTCCAGCGACGCCCTCACGGCCGACCAGATCGGCTTCATCGCCGCCCAGAAGCTCTTCTTCGTCGGCACCGCCACCGCGGACAGCACGGTGAACGTGTCTCCTAAGGGGCGCGATGCGCTGCGGGTGCTCGACGCGCACCGCGTGATCTGGCTCAACCTCACCGGCAGCGGCAACGAGACCGCCGCCCACGTGCAGGTGTGCCCGCGCATGACCCTGATGTTCTGCGCCTTCGAGGGCCCGCCCCAGATCCTGCGGCTCTACGGCCGCGCCCGCACCATCCAGCGCGGTGAGGACGGCTGGGAGGCGCTCTACGGCCACTTCGAGCCCCTGGCCGGTGCCCGTCAGATCTTCGATCTGGCCATCGAACGGGTCCAGACCTCCTGCGGCATGGCGGTGCCCCGCTACAGCTACGCCGGCGACCGCACCGAGCTCGACAGCTGGGCTCGCCGCAAGGGGAACGACGGCCTGGAGCGCTACTGGCAGCGCAAGAACCGCCGCAGCATCGACGGCCTCCCGGCCCCGATTCCAGCCCCGATCCCCGCCCCCAGGACGACGCACGCCAGCAACGACTGACGCCAACGGCGACTGACTCAGAGCAACGGCAGCCGCAGCAGCTGGGCCCACAGCTCGGCGCCGGCCTCCAGGGCACCGACCTCGGCGGGGATCTCCAGCAGCAGGTCGGCCCCCTGCAGCGAGCCGATGCGGGAGGAGGCCTGGCTGCCCTCCACCTGGGCCAGCAGGGCCCCGTCGCCGGCCACCGCCAGCCGGGCCCGGGCCAGCTCGGGCCGGCCGGCGACCCGTTTCAGGGCCGAGGCCAGACGCACCTTCAGCCGCGGCAGCGGCACCACCTCGCCCCCCTCCAGCTGCTGCAGGGCCGGCCACAGCAGCTGCAGGGCCGTGATCGCCGCCGCCACCGGATTGCCCGGCAGGCCGAAGAAGGGGCAAGGCCCCAGCCGGCCGAAGGCGAAGGGCCGGCCGGGCTTGAGGAACAGCTTCCAGAAGCCCACCTCCCCCAGCTCGGCCAGCAGGGGCCGGATCCAGTCGCTGTCGCCGGCCGACACGCCGCCGGTGCTGACCACCACATCGCATCCCTCTGCCAGCTCCTGCAGGGCCCGGCGCAGGGCGGCCGGATCGTCGGCCACCACCCGCTGCTCGCTGACGGGGTAGCCCAGCCGCTCCAGCAGGGCCCGCAGCAGGGTGCCGTTGCTCTCCCAGATCTGGCCCGGCCCCCGGGGCCCGCCGGCCGCCACCAGCTCATCGCCGCTGATCAGCAGCCCCACCCGCGGCTGGAGGCTCACCACCAGCGCCGCCACACCGCAGCTGGCCAGCCTCCCCAGGGCGGCGGCCCCCAGGCGCACCCCGGCCGGCAGCAGTTCGTCGCCGGCGGCGGCCTCCTCCTCGGGGGCGCGGATCCAGGGGTTGGGTCCCGCCTCTCCGCTGAGCACCAGACTCTCGGCGC
>NZ_JAYGHZ010000311.1:908-8074 GCF_034931285.1 Synechococcus sp. BA-120 BA3 | reverse complement strand
CCACCGGCACGTTGCCGCATTCGCAGGCCGGCAGGGCGAAGCCGAGGGCGGCACCGGTGAGCGGTCCCAGCAGGGGGTGGGACGGGAGGCGCCGCAGCCAGCGGCCGCCGGGAGCGAACCAGCGGGCGCCGGCGGAGATCAGCACGCCGATCAGCAGGAAGGGCAGCGCCTCGATCAGCAGCCCCTGGAACAGGGCCCAGGCGGTGGCGAGTCGGGTGAGGATCACGGCGCCGGCCAGGGCTCCGGACTGGTGGGGGTGGCCGGTTGAGTGGAGGTGCCCGCCTCGAACCACGCGGGGATGGCGGTGAAGCGGGCGGCGTTGGCCTCGTTCTCGCGGGCCTCGACGCGCCAGCAGCAGCTGCGGCCGCCATCCCGCTGGTGCAGCATCTCGTTGGCCCAGCCCCAGGCCACTTCGGCGCTGGCCTCCATGCCCACGTTGGCCATCACCCGCAGGTCGAGGGCGCCCTGCGCATGCAGGGCCTGCCACTGGGCCAGCAGGGGATCGTCGTGGTTGACCAGGAAGGTGTGGTCGAACTGCTGCTCGAGGCGGGCCCGCAGGGGCTGGAGGCTGGAGAAGTCGACCACGAAGCCGTGGATGTCGAGGTGGTGGGCGGCGAACCAGAAGGTGAAGCTGCGGCTGTAGCCGTGCACGAATCGGCAGTGGCCCGGGTGGCGCCACTGGCGATGGCAGCAGGGGAAGCCGCCGTAGCTCTTGCTGCAGGTGTGGGCGGCGGGGCTGGACATGGGGGAGGATCACTGCAGCTGACGTCGCGTCCCGTGGGGGCTCCATCCGCCGCTTCCCCTGGATCCTGTCATCCGCCGTCGCCCGGTGGGGGGGCGGAGCTGGCGGGCCCGGAGCTGATCGCCACGCTGCGCTTCGATGGGGCGGGGCTGATCCCGGCGGTGGCCCAGGACTGGCTGGACGGGGCGGTGCTGATGGTGGCCTGGATGAACCGGGAGGCGATCGAGCACACGCTGGCCACGGGCGAGGTGCACTACTGGAGCCGCTCACGGCAGGAGCTGTGGCACAAGGGGGCCACCAGCGGCCATTTCCAGACGCTGAGGGGCCTGCGTTACGACTGCGACGCCGACGTGCTGCTGCTCACGATCGAGCAGGTGGGCCAGGTGGCCTGCCACACCGGTGCCCGCAGCTGCTTCTACGAGGAAGGCGAAACGGCCACGGCCGGCGGGCCGGACGCCCTGCCGCCACCGGCGGATGTGTGCACCGAACTGGCGCGGGTGATTCGGGGGCGCAAGGAGCACCCCGAACCGGGCAGCTACACCAACAAGCTGCTGGAGGGGGGCGACAACCGCATCCTCAAGAAGATCGGCGAGGAGAGCGCCGAATTCGTGATGGCCTGCAAGGACGACGACCCGGACGCGATCGCCGGCGAGGCGGCCGACCTGATCTTCCATCTGCAGGTGGCCCTGGCCCACCACGGCGTCGACTGGCGCCGGGTGCAGGAGGTGCTGGCGACGCGGCGCGGCGCGCCCAGGCGCGAATGAGCCGCCTGCAGCGCGAACTGGCCTGCCGGCGGCGGCTCACCGATGGATCGGGCGAACGCTGGCTGTGGGCCCTGGGCTCGAGCGTCCCCTGGGTGGGGCTGGCGGTGCTGCTGCTGCACGCGCTGACGCGCCGCACGATGACGCCGTTTCTTTATGGACTCACGGCCCTGGGGGCGGTGGGCTTCCTGGTGCTGACGCTGGGGGGCCTGCCGGACGACCTGGCCAACCGCAACCGGCTGCCGTCGGGGACGGTGCCGGCGGCGATCACGCTGATCTGCGTGGCGGCGTTCGCCTTCGGGCACCGCCAGGGGCAGGAGAAGGCGGCGGTGGAGGCGCGGAAATGGTTGGAGCTGGATGGGTGAGGGCGGGCTTGTCGCCCACCGGCTGAATGACGCCCCCGATACCGATAGCGGGTCTACCCCGGTGGACATCCTGTCGCGAAAGCCTACAGATGGTTCATGAAGGCGTGAATCTTGGCCGAATCCGTTGCGCAGGGTCGATGGAATGGATGTGCCCTGTTGTGATATCTGGCGAGAGTTTCTGGGTAGAGGCGATATCGGAGGTAGGCAGGCATGAACTTTACGTTGGAATGCGAACAAGAGGCAGACGGACGTTGGATCGCCGAGGTGCCAGAACTTCCTGGTGTCCATGCCTACGGAACATCCTCTTCTGCTGCCATGGCCAAGGCTGAAGTCCTGGCTCTCCGTGTCATTGCTGAACGGATTGAAAGCGGTGAACTGAGCCCGTCGCCATCCGATTCTTGCTTCCATTCTCTGCATGAGTCATTGGCCTTCGGGCAAAGCCAAGAAGGTTTTACAGCTTTGCTTTCGATGATGGAGAGGGGAATGGCCCCAGAATGTCGGTCCGAATGGCCAAGCACACTGGACTTCAGCCAAGTGATCGATGAGGGTGGAGCGTTTCGCTGGCCGCTCGATTCATGGGTGAGGGCATCATCCCGCGTCTGCTCCCTCCCCCTCAGAAGGTCAGTCTCACCCCACCTCCGTAGGCGAACTGCCGACCCCTCGAGAGGGTTTCATTCGACGCCGACACCTACACAGGCTCCTTGCTGGCGACCACGACTTTCAAGCTGCCGCTCAGCGTCAGATCGTTCAGGCCGCGATTCTGCCCGGCGCTGCTGAAGCTCACGCCCGCTCCAGGCAGGGAGGTGTTCAGCGAACGGTTGCCGTTGCGGTCAGCCAGTGCATCCACCTGAAAGGCCACAGCGAAGCGCGGCTTGAGCACCTGAGATGTCTCCGGGTACAGGGGAATCGCCGCCATCAGCTCGGCGCCCAGGGTTCCCACAAGGCTGTGGCTGGTGCGGCCCCCACGTTCAGGCCCACGGTGGGGTCACCGCTTTCGCTGAATCCGTCCTGCTG
The DNA here is from genome assembly GCF_034931285.1 of Synechococcus sp. BA-120 BA3. Lineage (NCBI taxonomy): Bacteria > Bacillati > Cyanobacteriota > Cyanophyceae > Synechococcales > Synechococcaceae > Synechococcus > Synechococcus sp. BA-120 BA3. Next base: position 5,192 of record NZ_JAYGHZ010000311.1, on the reverse strand, counting down.
ATTGGTCCCATAGGCCACACCCAGTTGCGGCTTGAGCGTGACCGGCACCGTGGCGGTTGGCGTGCTGCGCGGAATCGCCTAGTCAGCCTGCAGCCCCGCCTTGTAGCCATGGCCCTTGTGCTGCCCGTGATCGGGTTGCCGTTGCCCACCGCGATCAGGCGCCGAAGGCCCTGGACGTTGTCGTTGCCGCATCCCAGCAGGCCCTTGATCGTCCAGGCCCCACTCCCATGGGCTTTCCGTTCACCTCGGCGGACCCATGCCCAGCAGCATCGCAGGTGGTTCGAAGGTCGCTGGCCGGAGTATCCACACCGGCCTGGAACGTGGTGCCGCTGGGAGACAAGGGCGTTTCCGGGGAAGGCCAGAGAGGGCTGACGACTCTGTGGATGCGGTTGTCGCCGCAGCGGGTGGGCGGGCATGGCTTAAGTGCTCATGCCGCTCCAAAGGCGTTCCCTCGAAGCACAGCTCGTAACGCCATGGACGCCGTGACCGTCCCCGGGAAGCCTGAAACAGGACCTGCAGCACTCGACGTTTCGTCACTGCTGGCCGATCCCCCTGCCCATCGTTAGGTTCTCAGCGTGCAGCTCCTGTTATCCAGGAAGTCGCTTGATGGAAACTCCACCAACGCGGATCATGGCTTCCAACCGTTGTGTCCCAAAGAGTTTGAGGCAACCCAGATGGGCTTCGTGAATGAAGTGGTCTCGGCGGAAGACATTGCCCGATACAACCTTCCGTTCAAGCCAGGTGATGGTCGTTACTGGACGAGAGATAAGGAACTGGATTGCTACCTGTGGGGGGGGATCATCGAAAACTATTCCAGGGACTATATCCCTGAAGGAAGATTCTGGTTGAGTATTCGAAATACGCTTTTGGACATATCACTAAATGTAGGCAACTTCTCATGCGGATCTCCTGGCGATGTCCCAACACTAGTGTGGAAGGAGGTATCGCATATTCAGCCTAGTGATCTTGGCGGCCTCTGCATGGATGAGGTTGTGTCTGTACTTCGTGACGCCTTGAGCGCGTTTGGAGTTGATGGTGAGACAAGTCAGTCACCGGTTGAGCCGAGAGTGACATTTCAGTTCTGAGCGCTATCTCCTGTATACTTGCACCTTCATATCATGCTACTGACTGCTGAGCAGGCCAATCTTCTGCTGGACTCGATTGAAACCAAAGAGCAGCTCCTGGATCTAATTGAAAGAGTCGATCACCGAGTCCAAGGCTCTGTTACGGTCCTATATAGCGGAGTGACGGGGAGATACACCTCTTTCGGAGACAAGATCGTTCACTCCGGCGCCATGGCAGAGGCTTTGCATGAATCCGGAAATGATGTTCGTACAATTGATCAGTCGGAGATAGGGAAATTCATGAATTTGACGACAAATACAAGCGGCTATAACAAACGATTTTCCGATAAATTGAAGCAGATATTTGGAGAAGACAAGGTTGGATTGCAAAGCTTTATGGATGGTGAGATTATTGATGGTGTGCGCGTGAATAATGGGGTTTGGGATAAGGTGTCAGCTCGATATCTCGAAGATGCGGTTGGGGAGGTGGTGACGTTTACCGGAGGAGCATCTTTGAGCCGAGTCTTCTACCAGACTGAGCTCCCGCTCATTCTCAGCAACCCAAAGGTAACAAGTATCGATGGAATACCAATAGAGGTATTCCACGGAATGTCTATGGAAGAGGCATTTAAGATAATCACGGCTGCATCTGAGGTTAGAACTTCAAGATTGAAGATAGCTGTGGACCATGATGGAAATCCTCTGCAGATTAATCAGCATTACATAGTTGATGCCCGAGACTTCTTTGAAGATTCTAATGTCATCCACGGTAATGCTCCTCCGCCCGATACTCCGATGCGGTCCATGGCGGACTTCATTCCCCAGGAGAGGGTGGCTGCCCATCGTGAAGCGCTGAGAGAGATTCGTGTAGCCCAGGACAACTTGGTTGTTCACTACAAGCAGGATCTTCTGAATCAGCCTGCACGGACTCCATCGCGTTGGCTCAAGGCCATGGATCAACTGGGTCACATTGCTGACGTTGTCAGCCTTGCGGCCGTGGCCCATGATGCCAAAGCGGCGATGGACGCGGGCGATCCAGACGCTGCACAGCAGATGATGACCCAGTGGGCACTTGAGAATGCCGGGGGTATTCTCGCTGGTCGCCTTGCTTCGTTGGCGGTGGCACCCTTGCTGGCCGCGGGCCCGCTTGGCTGGTTGGCTGCCAGCGGACTGGTGCTGTCCGCCTCCATGCTCGGAAGTGCCTATGCCGACGAGGCTGCCGAGTTTGTTGCTGGGCACCTCGCCGATCTCTGGGATCGTGGACTGGAGGCACTGAGAAATCAGTTTCAGGAGGCGGAAGGAACCTATTCATGCCCCCTTGTTCTTGACCTTGACCGCAATGGAGTCATCACATCAGCTCAAGAATGGTCGGCCATTCATTTCGATCATGACGGTAATGGGTTTGCCGAACGGACAGGCTGGATCAGCCCAACGGATGGACTTCTGGTTCATGACCTTGATGACAATGGCCTGATTGATCACGGTGGAGAACTCTTTGGTAATAACACATTGCTACCGAGTGGAACGAAAGCTGCCAACGGATTCGAGGCCCTCAAGGCGCTTGATGACAATGGGGATCGCTGGATTGATCAAAACGATGCGGCATGGTCGACGTTGAAGATATGGATTGACAGAAACAGCAATGCGATGACCGATCAAGGCGAGATGGTGAGCCTTGACGAGGCAGGCTTGCTCCGACTTGGAGTTGACTATGAAGTATCAGATATCGTTGACTCTCAGGGGAATCGACACCTTCAGATTGGCGTGTTTCAGGCCTCTGATGCAACTCTTCAATCCATGCATGATGTCTGGTTTCAAGTTGACCAGGCACGTTCAAAGTGGTTGAACTCTGTCTCAATTGACGCAGGCCTATCAGCGCTTCCAGATCTTCAAGGTATGGGCCTGGTGCCTGATCTGCATCAAGCCATGGCTGTGGATCCATCCGGAGAGCTGCGTTTGCTTCTGGAGCGCTGGATACAGGGTAATACCCTACAGCGTGAAGCATTGATTGATCCATTGCTCTTTCAATGGGTCGGAGTGTCTTTTGATCGACTTAGTTACGGCCGGGAAACGATTGATGGACGACTCGCTGTTATGGAGCGCCTTCTTGGCCAGAGCTTTCGCCAAGGCTGGGCTGACCAACGGCCCTTGGGCCAGGCGGCGAGGATGCTCCATCAAGCCTATGAGGACTTCCGTCTTCAGTTGGAGCATCAGCTGATTCTTCAGACGGACGCCTGGCCGATTCTGCAACGGCTTGTTGCAGTTGATGGCGACATTGATTTACAAGCATCGGAACAGACTCTTGGGTGGATCGCTGGCTATCTTGACACAAGCTTTCTCCAGCCGTCAGACTTCCTGGGGTTGTATAAGCTGACTCGAGCCTTTAGCTCTATCGGAGATGCTGGAGCGTTGATTCTTGCCAAACTGCAGGAGTCATTCCCTTTCGATTCACAGGCAGCACGTACTGTCAATCGACTTGCTTCAGAGCATCGCCTTCAAAAAGGATCTGCAGAGTCCGACTATCTTTCAGGTGCAGACGGTCAGGATTTCCTCGACGGAGGCGCGGGGGATGACCTGCTGCATGGCGGGGCTGGGCGCGACATGTTGGTGGCCGGCAGCGGCAATGACAGCCTGAACGGCGGGATCGGTGATGACGTGTATGTGATCGACCAGGGAGGGGATCGAAAGGAGATCAGTGATACGGATTACCAGAGCGGTAACCATGATGTGGTGCTGTTCACGAATGTGAGGCCGTCAGATGTACGGCTGGTGGAGCGCCATGGCTCGCAGCTGTATGTGCACTATGGCAGCACGGACCGTCTGTGGGTGGAGCACTATTTTGCGTCGGAGGCGCACCGGATTGAGGAGTTCCAGTTCGCGGATGGAAGCCGCTGGGGAGATGTTGAGCTGCGGGACCGCGCGGTGGTGGGGGGTGCGACGGCTGGAGCGGACCGGCTGGGAGGCTTCTGGGACATGGTGAACCGGATTGATGCGCTGGCGGGTGACGATGCGGTGTTTGGTGGCGGGTTCAATGATCTGCTGAAGGGCGGCGAGGGCAACGACTACCTGAGCGGCAGCGACGGCGATGACCATCTCGACGGAGGCGCGGGGGATGACCTGCTGCATGGCGGGGCTGGGCGCGACATGTTGGTGGCCGGCAGCGGCAATGACAGCCTGAACGGCGGGATCGGTGATGACGTGTATGTGATCGACCAGGGAG
>NZ_JAYGHZ010000311.1:0-808 GCF_034931285.1 Synechococcus sp. BA-120 BA3 | reverse complement strand
GGGATCGAAAGGAGATCAGTGATACGGATTACCAGAGCGGCAACCATGATGTGGTCCAGTATCAGACCCTGCGATCCCAGGACATCACATCAACCGAGCGGCATGGGAACCATCTGATCCTCCGCGACTCTGGAGGGGGTCAGTTGCAGGTGGAGCACTATTTTGCCTCAGAGGCTCACCGTATTGAGGCCTTCCAGTTTTCCAACGGCGTTCTCTGGGGAGACAGCCATATTCGCGACCGCGTCGTGGTCGGTGGTGCCACGGCAGGCAATGACACGCTTGGCGGCTTCAATGACATGGCCAACCGAATCAAAGGGCTGAATGGCCATGATCTTCTCTATGGGAGTTTCCACAATGACGTTCTAACAGGAGGCAATGGCAACGACACGCTTCATGGGGGAGATGGTGATGACATCCTTGATGGTGGTGCTGGTCATGATGTCCTGCATGGTGGGAGAGGACGAGACCGCCTCATCTCCGGTACGGGGAATGACACCCTAGTGGGTGGTGAGGGAGATGACACCTACGTCATTGTCAGGAGTGGTGCCATCAAGACCATCACTGACTATGAACCCAATGTGATCAACAAGGATACGGTGATCTTCTCCAATCTGAGGTCAACTGATCTTGTGTTGACTCAAAAGCAGGGCGTTCACCTTGAAATGCTATTCTCCACTAGGTGTGCTTTCCCACCAGGTTGTTCATGCCTGCAGCTGAGCGAGCCGCTGTTGGGGGGTGAGGCCACCCAGGGCCATGTGGCACCTGCGGCCGTTATAGATCCGCAGGTAGGCAGGCAACAGCTCGTTCC
>NZ_JAYGHZ010000310.1:0-8153 GCF_034931285.1 Synechococcus sp. BA-120 BA3 | reverse complement strand
CGGCAGACCCAGCCAGCGCTCCAGGACATCCGGAGCCGCCTGCACCAGGGCGGCCCCGGTGCCCAGCCGCCGCAGCCCCTCCTGGAAGCCGGGCTGGCCAGCCTGGTTGAGCTCGTCGATCTGGGAGACGTCGAGGGCCTGCTCCAGCACCCCCCGTCCCGAAGCGATCAGGACGAGGTCATCGTCCACCAGGGCCGTGGCCAGGGGCATCGGCGTCCGGCCCACCAGGCCCCCCCGGCCGCTGATCAGGCCCAGGCCCCGGTAGGTGCTGATCTGGAGATCCGTTCCCGCCAGGCTGCGGGTCTGCCAGAAACGCTGCAGAAAGCGACGGGCGCCGCCGTTGTCCCGGCTGCCCAGGACCAGCAGCCAGCCCCCCCGCCGTTCGCCCCCTGCCGCGCCGCCGGCATCCGCCTCGAACAGGGCCAGGCCCACCGGGGACGCCAGCCAGGAGCTGAGCTCCGTGTCGTAGTCGAGACCGGCGGCGGCAAACGCCCCATCGCGCAGCCGGCCGACCGCATCCGCCGCCTGGCGTCGCTGGCGGGGCGGGGCGACGGCACGGGCGTAGTCGAGGGGCTGCTCGCCATCGCTGAACAGGTGGAGGCTGAAGGGGGCATCCCGGGGCACGAACCGGGCCGCCCGCGGCACCACCAGCGGCAGCCGCTGCAGACGCAGGGCGCTGCGCTGCCACACCAGCCACCAGCCACCGAGCCCCAGACCGAACACCACCAGCACCAGGGCCAGCAGCACCGCCAGGAATGGGCGGGCCTTCATCGGTTCTCAGCAGGATGGGACCATCCTGACGCCACCCCCCCTCCCACGCCCGCCATGGACGAGCCGACCCACCCGGCCAGCCCCCGCACCCTCTCCGCCCTGGAGCTGCAGCGACGCCTGGCGGAGGGGGAGCCGTTCCGGATCGTGGACGTGCGCGAGGACCAGGAGCTCGCGGAGGCACGCCTGCCCCACCCGGTGGTGCATCTGCCCCTGAGCCGCTCCAGGGAATGGATCCCGGAGCTGGAGACCCTGATCGACCGGCAACAGCCGGTGGTGGTGCTCTGCCATGCCGGCATCCGCAGCTGGCACTTCGCCTGCTGGCTGATGCAGGAGCAGGGCTACGGCGAGGTCTGGAACCTGCAGGGGGGCATCGACGCCTGGAGCCGGGAGGTGGATCCCCAGGTTCCCCGTTACTGAGTCCCCGTGCCGGGGGGTCGGCGGGTCAGGCGCAACTAGGATGAATTTTCTGTTTATCTTTTCAACTTTTACCCCCATTCCTTGGACACGCTGCCGCGCCGACAACAGGAGGTCCTACGGGCCACGGTGCGGCACTACGTGGACACCGTCGAACCCGTAGGGAGCCACACGCTGGTGCGCCGTTTCGGGCTGCCGGCCAGCCCGGCCACGGTGCGCACGGCCATGGGGGCCCTGGAGCAGCGCGGCCTGCTGACCCAGCCCCACACCTCGGCCGGACGGATCCCAAGCCAGCGCGGCTACCGCCTCTACGTCGATCAGCTGCTGCCGGCCCCGGGGGCCGCCGCCCTGCAGCTGGAGCGGGAGCTGGCCGGGATCAGCCTGCAGTGGGCGGCCCTCGATGACCTGCTCTTGCACCTGGCCCGCCGTCTGGCCGATCTGACCGGCCTGCTCAGCCTGATCACCCGCCCCCAGCGGCCCAGCCCCCTGCTGCAGGCGGTGCGGCTCGTTCCCAGCGGCGACCGGCTGCTGGTGTTTCTCGTCCAGGGGCCCGACTTCAGCACCAGCCTCAACCTGCGCCTCGGCGCCGGCCTGGAGGAGGAACTGCCGATCCTGGAGCGCTGGAGCAACGAGCAGCTCCGCTCCGGAGGCAACGGCCGCATCCCCTGGGAGCGGCTGCCGGCGGAACTGCGCCGCAGCGGTGGCCTGCTGCGCCAGGCCCTCGACAGCCACGGCCGCATCCGCAGCGAGGAGCTCGATGCCGTGGTGGCCGCCGGCCTGGGCGGGCTGCTGGCCCAGCCCGAATTCCGCCACAGCTCCAGCCTGCTGCCCGTGGTGCAGCTGGTGGAGCATGGCCCCCGCGCCCTGCTCGGGATCACCGGCGACCGGGACCAGGTCGCGACCGAAGCGATCTGGATCGGCACGGAACATCCCCATGCCGCCCTCGGCCAGTGCGCGGTGGTGCAGGCCACCTACCGCACCGGCCACGGCGGCCGCGGCCAGGTGGGGCTGGTGGGTCCGATGCGGATGGCCTACGCCACCGCCCGCGCCGCGGTTCAGTCGGTGGCCTCGATCCTGGAGAGGCTGCTCAGCTGATGACCTACTGCCTCGGTTTCCTGCTCCACAGCGGCCTGGTGTTCGCCTCCGACTCCCGCACCAATGCGGGGGTCGACTACATCTCCAGCTACAGCAAGATGCACGTGCTGGCTCCGGCCCCCGACCGGCTGTTCGTGCTGATGGCAGCGGGCAACCTGGGCACCACCCAGGCGGTGCTCAACCGGATCCGCCGTGACATCGAGAACCATGGCGCCGGCCCCAGCCCCCAGTGGACGCGGCAGGACGACCCACCGGCCGGGCCGAGCATGCTCACCGCCCGCTACCTGTTCGAGGTGGCCGACTACATCGGCCGACTCAACGTGATGGTCCAGAAGGAGTTCAATCCCAACCTGCGCCAGGCGGGGGCCAGCGGCGAGGCCAGCTTCATCCTCGGCGGCCAGATCGCCGGCCAGCCCCATGGCCTCTACATGATCTATCCCCAGGGGAACGCGATCATGGCCACCGATGACACGCCCTTCCTGCAGATCGGCGAAACCAAGTATGGCAAACCCCCCCTCGATTACATCGGCCGCCCGGACCTCTCCCTGGAGGATGCGGCCCGGCTCTGCCTGGTGTCGGAGATCGTCACCCGGCGCTCCAATCTCACCGTGGGGCCACCCTTCGAGATCGCCCTGGTTCCCCGGGACGCCTTCAAGGTGACCCGGCACCTGAAACTCGAAAAGGACGCACCGGAGATCCAGCACACCATGGAGGTGTGGACCCGCCACATGCAGGAAGGACTCAACAAGCTGCCCCGTTTCCCATGGGAGCACGATCCCCTCTGAGGCCCTAGCCCGCCAGACCGTCGCCCAGCTTCTCGGCCACCGTGTTGACATCCTTGTCGCCGCGGCCGGAGAGGTTGAGCACCACTTCGGTGCCGGGGGCCAGGGTGGGGCAGAGGGACTCCAGCCAGGCGAAGGCGTGGGCCGTCTCCAGCGCCGGGATGATGCCCTCCAGCTGACTCACCCGCTGCAGGGCCGCCAGGGCCTCGGCATCGGTGACGGCGGCGTACTCGGCCCGGCCGATCTGGCGCAGGTAGCTGTGCTCCGGGCCCACGCCGGGGTAGTCGAGGCCGGCGCTGATCGAGTGGGCCTCCTGCACCTGGCCCTCGTCGTCCTGGAGCAGCAGGCTCATGGCACCGTGCAGCACGCCCACCCGGCCTTCGGTGATGGTGGCGGCATGGCGCCCGGTGGCCACACCCTCCCCGGCCGCCTCCACCCCGATCAGGCGCACGGAGGTGTCTTGCACGAACGGATGGAACAGGCCCATGGCGTTGGAGCCGCCGCCCACGCAGGCGATCAGCACATCCGGCAGCCGGCCGAAGGCCTCCAGGCACTGGGTCCGGGCCTCCTGGCCGATCACGGCATGGAAATCCCTCACCAGCATGGGGTAGGGATGCGGGCCGGCCACCGAACCGAGGATGTAGTGGGTGCTCTCCACGTTGGTGACCCAGTCGCGGATGGCTTCGCTGGTGGCGTCCTTGAGGGTGGCGGTGCCGGCGGTGACGGGCTGCACCGTGGCCCCCAGCAGGCGCATCCGGAACACGTTCAGGGCCTGGCGACGCATGTCCTCGGCGCCCATGTAGATGACGCACTCCAGCCCGAAGCGGGCGCAGACCGTGGCCGTGGCCACCCCGTGCTGACCGGCGCCGGTTTCGGCGATGATCCGCTTCTTGCCCATCCGCAGCGCCAGCAGGGCCTGGCCGAGGGCGTTGTTGATCTTGTGGGCGCCGGTGTGGTTCAGGTCCTCCCGCTTCAGCCAAAGGCGCGGCCCCCCCTCGGGCCGGCGGTAGTGCTCGCTGAGCCGCTCCGCCTCATAGAGGGGGGTGGGGCGGCCGACATAGGTGCGCAGCAGGTGGTTGAGCCGGGCGGTGAAGGCGGGATCGGCCCAGGCCTCGGCGGCGGCCGCCTCCAGCTCGGCCAGGGCGGGCATCAGCGTTTCCGGGACATACTGCCCGCCGAAGGGGCCGAAACGGCCCAGGCCATCGGGGCGGACCGACGGCTGCAGCTCGGCAGGATCGGCGCTGCGGGTTGGAGCGGTGCTGGTCACCGGCGCTGCGCGAAAGGAGATAATTCACCTTAGGGAGCCGCCACCCGGGGCGGCAGCGGTGGAGGGGCATCCGGGCGCCACCGGAGAACCATCCGCTGGAGAGGCTGCCGACCGCGTCGCCCGCGAACACCAGAGATGCTTCCCGCCGACTACCTCACCTCCCTGCCCCTGGCGGAACGGCTGTATCGACAGCAGCCGGATCTGGCCGGCCGGATCTATTCGCCCCCCGTGCTCGATTTCCTGCGCGATGGTGTGGTGATCTTTCCGCAGGTGCTGGACCCGGAGCTCCTCGATCGGATGGACCGGGACCTCGAGGCCCTGCCGGCCCTGGCCCGCACCTCGCTGCTGCACGGCATGATCGGCATCGACGGCAAGGCGGAGCATTACGACGCCCGGGTGCTGCGCAATCTCTCGGTGCTCGGCATCACCGATCTGCGCGAGGCGGGCCCGGGCCTGAAGCTCAACGACCTGCACCGTTACTTCGAGACGGCCCGTGCGCTGGCCTTCGCCGATCCCGTCATCCATTTCCTCGATGAGCTGTTCGGATCGGCACCGGGGCTGATCCAGACGCTCACCTTCTGGAAGAGCAGTGAACAGTCCCTGCACCAGGACTTCTCCTACGTGCACCACCACAGCCGGCTGGGCCACCTGGCCGCCGCCTGGATCCCCCTGGAGGACATCAGCGATCAGGCCGGACCGCTCGTCTACTACAAGGGCTCCCATCGGCTGGCGGACGATCAGTTTTACAACTGGGGCGGGGGCGGGATCCTGGCCAGTCGCGACAGCGACCCCGGGACGGCGGCGGGGTACAGCCGGTATCTGGAGGCCCTGATCGAGGCCCAGGGCTGGAGCCCGAGCATCTACCTGCCCCGGCGCGGCGACGTGCTCATCTGGCACGGGGCCCTGATCCACGGCGGCACCCCGATGGGCGACCCCGCGCTCACCCGTCGGTCGTACGTCTGCCACTACACGGCCGCCGCCGGCCACAAGGCCCTGGCCCGGCACCGCGTCGGTGGCGGCTACGACTTCTCCGAACCGCCCACCCTGCCTGTGACCATGCGCCCCAGGTCCCTGCCCTCCCGGCTGGTCGCCGCCGCCGGCCGCCGCCTCAAGGGGCTGATCGCTGGAGGCGCCACCGATGCCTAAGGGGGGCTGGAGGGAGTTCAGCGGGCCGGAGAGCCTGCAGCGGCCCGAGGCCGACTCGGCCCCGACGCCCAGGGGGCTCCAGAAGGTGCGGGTGCAGCGCACCCGGGCGGGCAAGGGGGGGAAACTCGTCACCGCCATCACCGGCCTGGAGGCCCCCGAAGCCGAGGCGCGCCAGCTGCTCAAACGGCTCAAGGCCACCGCCGGCACCGGCGGCACCCTCAAGGACGGGATGATCGAACTGCAGGGGGATCACGTGGCGACGGCGATGGCCGCCCTGGAGCAGGACGGCTACCGGCCGAAGCAGGCGGGGGGGTAGGGGAGAATGCGACCCGAAGCCCCCGCCCCGTTTCCGTGTCCGAGATGACCCCGCCTGCCAAGGCCACCAACATCGTCTGGCACCACTCGACCGTGACCCGCGCCGCCCGGGCCCACCAGCGGGGCCACCGCAGCGCCATCCTCTGGTTCACGGGCCTCTCGGGGGCGGGGAAGAGCACCCTGGCCAACGCGGTCAACTCGGCCCTGTTCGAGCAGGGGCTGGCCTGCTACGTGCTCGATGGCGACAACGTCCGCCACGGGCTCTGCAGCGATCTGGGTTTCTCCGACGCCGACCGGGAGGAGAACATCCGCCGGATCGGTGAGGTGGCCAAGCTGTTCCTCGATGCCGGCGTGGTGGTGCTGACCGCCTTCGTCTCCCCGTTCCGGGCCGACCGCCAGCGGGCCCGGGAGCTGGTGGAGGCGGGTGATTTCCTTGAGATCCACTGCGCCGCGGACCTGGCGGTCTGCGAACAGCGGGACACCAAGGGGCTTTATGCCAAGGCCCGGGCCGGGCAGATCAAGGAGTTCACCGGCATCTCCAGCCCCTATGAGGCCCCCGAAGCCCCCGAGCTGCGGGTGGCCACCGGGGAGCAGAGCCTGGACGATTCGGTGGCCCAGGTGATGGCCGAGCTGGAGCGGCGCGGCATCATTCCGGCTCCGGCAGAGGCCTGAACGGCTCCGGTTCGGCTCGCAGACGCAGGGCCCAGGCATCGAGAAAGGTCTTGGCGCAGCTGGCCACCGGCACCGCCAGCAGCAGGCCCAGCAGTTCCCCCAGACCCATCAGCGCCCCCAGCCGGGCGCCGATCGGCAGGCTGATCAGCAGCCAGGCCGGCTGCAGCCCCACGATCGAGCCCATCAGCCGCGGCTGGATCACCTGGTCGACCACCTGGCCAACGCTGATCGCCACCGCCAGCACCTCCAGGCCGGTGCGTGGATCCTGCAGGGCCAGCAGCACGCTCACCCCCACGATGGTGAGGGCGCTGGCGTAGGGGATCAGGGTGGTGAAGCCGATCGCCACCGCGAACAGCACGCCGTAGGGAATGCCCAGCAGGGTGAACACCAGGCTCTGGGCGCCGCTGAGGATCAGGGCCAGCACCACCTGGCCGGCGAAGTAGCCCCGGAAGGTGCGGTCCAGGGTGCTGAGCACCAGGGAGCGGGTGCCGGCGGGCAGCCATTCCACCAGCCCCCTGGCGATGCCCTCGCCCCCCAGCAGCAGGAACACCGCCAGCACCAGCACGATCACCGTGTTAACGGTGACCCCGACGGTGGCGCCCAGGATGCCCAGCACCTGCTGGCTCAGCTGGGAGGCGATCTTGCTGGTGCGGGTGATCAGGTCACTGCTCAGGCCGCCGAAATCGGTGGGCAGCCCCCGCTCGGTGGCCCAGCGCTGCAGCTGCCCCAGCAGCGTCTCCCCCTGCGCCAGCCAGCTGGGCAGGGCCAGCACCAGGTCGCCGAGCTGCTCCACCAGGCGCGGCACCAGCACCAGCGCAGCCAGCACCACCGCCGAGAGGCTCAGCCCCAGCACAAGCAGCAGGGCCAAGGGTCGCGGCAGCCCCCGCTGGATCAGCCAGCGGCTGGGGATGTCGAGCAGGAAGGCCAGCAGGGCCGCCGTCAGGAACAGGGCCGGGAACGGCGCCAGGGGCACCAGCAACTGGCGCAGCACCCAGAGGTTGAGCACCAGCAGGGGCAGGGCCAGGGAGAACCGCAGCCAGGGTGGCAGGACCAGCCGCTCGAGCATCAGCGGGAGCGGGGCCAGGCCCCGGAGGATCGACGATCGCCGACCAGCTTGGCCTGCCGGGTCGGCGGCGGCCAGCGCCTCATGGCTGGCCCATCGCCGCCAGGTAGGCAGCGCTGCCGAGGGCCTGCAGGCGCGCGTCCTTGGCCACCACCTGATCGTGCAGCCCCCGGCGATAGGACTCCAGGGCTTCGGCGAGCACCGGATCAGCGATCGCCAGCATGGCGGCCGCCAGCAGGCCGGCGTTGAGACCGCCGCCAATCGCCACCGTGGCCACGGGGATCCCCGCCGGCATCTGCACGATCGAATGGAGGGAGTCCACCCCGGAGAGGGCCTGGCTGCGCACGGGCACGCCGATCACCGGCAGCATCGAGAAGGCCGCCACCATGCCGGGCAGGTGGGCGGCGCCGCCCGCCCCGGCGATGATCACCCGCAGGCCCCGGGCCGCGGCCGCCTCCAGCTTCAGCCCCGAGGGCAGCCAGGTGCGGATGGCGTGCTCCGGGGCGGGGCCCTCGAGGATCAGATCGATGTGGCCCAGCGCCGGGGCCGCCGCGGCGCCGGCGGGGGCGAGCAGGTCCTGGGCGGTGGCGATGTCGACCAGCAGCAGGGTCTCCAGCCCCCGGCGCTC
>NZ_JAYGHZ010000309.1:0-8228 GCF_034931285.1 Synechococcus sp. BA-120 BA3 | reverse complement strand
CAGCAGCACCCGGGCGATCAGCTGGCGCAGCAGCCGCAGGGGGCGGCGGTACTTCGCCAGCCGGGCCGGCCAGCTGCGGCTCGCCGGCGGCGACACCTGCAGCACCACGCCCACCAGGGTGAAGTCCTCGGACGCCCGCCGCACCAGATGGCGCTGGACGAGGCCGTCGCAGCAGAGCACGGCCACCCGCAGGGAGCTCACGGCCATGGATCCGCCGATCGCAGCATCATCTGCGGATGGTACGGACGGGGCGGCCGCAAGGCGGCACAGTGGGACCGATCCTGAGGCGCCCATGGCCGTCCGTGACGTGCTGACCATCGGAGATCCGCGGCTGCGGCAGGTGAGTGCGCCGGTGGAACGCTTCGACGACCCCGCCCTGGCGGCCCTGCTCGACGACCTGCGCGACACCATGGCCGCCAACGCGGGCGCCGGTCTCGCCGCCCCCCAGATCGGGGTGCCCCTGCGGGTGGTGATCTTCGGCATCACCCGCAACCCCCGCTACCCGGAGGCGCCCCCGATCCCGGAAACGGTGCTGATCAATCCCGTGCTCACGCCCCTCGGCGACGACCGGGACGACGACGCCTGGGAGGGCTGCCTGAGTGTGCCCGGCTGGCGGGCCCGGGTGCCGCGCTGGCGCCGCCTGCGCTATCGGGGCTTCGACGCCGACGGACAGGTGTTCGAGCGGGAGGTGGTGGGCTTCCATGCCCGGGTGGTGCAGCACGAGTGCGACCACCTCGATGGGGTGCTGTTCCCGGACCGGATGCCGGCGGGCCGCCCGTGTGATCCGCCTGATCCGGGGAGGAGGCGATCCATGCGGAAAAGAGCGGTTGTCCTCGACTCAGAAACGATGGATTGAGGCGGGATTGCTCGCACTTCAAGTCCTGAAGCCGATCTTCCTGAGCCCATTTTGAATGCTCTACGACCCTCTGGAAAGGGATGGGACTCGAGAGCTTCTAGATCTCAGCGGTTGTCCTATGCAGGCGCTGAGATCTAGCAAGTATGTGTTAGATTTAAGTCACTTATGTTCATCGCGGCCCATGCGCCATCATGTTGTCATCACAGGAACCGGGAGAAGTGGCACGACCTTTCTGGTCGAACTGCTGACGAGGCTTCGGTTGGACACCGGCTGGGATGTGGAGAATATCAAAGAAACAAGTTCCTCTCAACCGCTCCGCCCAGGCATGCTTCAATCCCAGGCCGACGTTCTTGACAAGGGCTTTGTCTACCCAAGCTGGGACCCCATTGCCCGAGCAGGCTTGGAGAAAAGTATTTTTGATCCTGCAGCGCCTTACATCGTGAAGTCTCCTGGAATCTCAAATTTCATAGCTAAAGTTCTGGCCGATGATCGCATCCAGTTGGATCACGTCTTCATTCCCATCCGCGATCTGCAGGCAGCAGCGGAAAGCCGTCGCATGGTTGTGCGGATCAATGAGCAGAATCTCTCGTTCAAGAATCGAATCAAGAGTCTGTTCAAGCGCAACGCCAGGTTCAATCGCTATGCAGGAGGCCTCACCAGGACCTCGTCGCTTAAGCCTGGTGCCCAGGAGCAGTCCTTGTGTCTTCAGATTTACGAGTTGATGTTGAACCTTGCTGCATGCGACGTTCCTGTGACCTTCATCCGCTATCCCACCCTTACCGCTGATGCCAAGTACCTCTATCGAAAGTTGGCCCCGATCCTTGCCGGGATCTCCGAGGATGTTTTCACATCTGTATTCTCCGAAACCGTGCGGCCTGAATTGGTCCACACCTTCAACAAGAACGACGTCTGATGGGGGCATGAACGTTCCAGCCCATGCTCTCCAGGGTCTGAGGTCGCTCTGACGATGCTGCGCGACCCGTCCGTTCCGGTTGCACCACGCTGGTGGGTGCGCGGCGACCTGGACGGCTTCCTGGGGCTCGGCCTCGACAACCTGATCCAGATCCTGCTGATCGTGGCCCTCTGCCGGGGAGTGCTCGGCTATCCGGATGGCCTGATCTTCGGCACGATCCTGCCGGCCACCGGCATCAGCCTGGTGGTGGGCAACCTGGCCTACGCCGTCCAGGCCCATCGCCTGGGGCGGCGCGAGGGCCGTGACGACCGCACGGCCCTGCCCTACGGCATCAACACGGTCAGCCTGTTCGCCTACGTGTTCCTGGTGATGCTGCCGGTGAAGCTGGCGGCCACCGGCCAGGGCCTGGACCCCCAGGCCGCCTCCCTGCTCTCCTGGCGCGCCGGCCTGCTGGCCTGCCTGGGGTCAGGCCTGATCGAGGCGGGCGGCGCCTTCCTGGTGGCCCCCCTGCGCCGTTGGCTGCCCCGGGCGGCCCTGCTCTCCACCCTGGCCGGCATCGCCCTCGGCTACATCGGGCTGGGGTTCCTGCTGCGCACCTATGCCGTCCCGGTGGTGGGGCTGGCGGTGCTGGCGGTGATCCTGCTGGCCTACTTCGGCCAGGCCCGGCTGCCCCTGCCTGGTGGGGTGCTGGCGGTGCTCGTGGGCATCGTCCTGGCCGCGGCCACGGGCCTGCTGCGGCTGGACGGCCCCACCTGGCAGGCCAACCTGGCCCAGGTGGGTCTGCACCTGCCCCTGCCCCGCCTCGGCGCCCTCTGGGAGGGTCGCGGCGAGCTGCTGCCCTGGCTGGGGGTGACGGTGCCCATGGGTCTGTTCAACCTGCTGGGCTCCCTGCAGAACCTGGAGAGCGCCGAGGCGGCCGGCGACGCCTATCCGGTGAAGAGCTCCCTGCTGATCAACGGCATCGGCACGGTGGCCGCCGCCGTGCTGGGCTCCTGCTTCCCCACCACCATCTACATCGGCCACCCGGGCTGGAAGGGCATGGGGGCCCGCATCGGCTACTCCTGGCTGAACGGCCTGGTGATGGGCCTGGGCTGCCTGCTGGGGCTGTTCGGCGTGGTGGGCCAGCTGGTGCCGATCGAAGCCGGCATGGCGATCGTGCTCTACATCGCCCTGGTGATGGCGGCCCAGGCCTTCCAGGCCACGCCGCCGGCCCATGCCCCCGCCGTGGCCCTGGGGCTGCTGCCCGGCCTGGCCGGCTGGGGGTCCCTGATGCTGAAGGCGGGGCTGCGGGCCGGCGGCAGCGGCACCCCGGCCAACCCCTTCGGTCCCCAGCTGCTGCTGCCGCTGCAGCAGGCGGACGTGTGGGCCGCCGGGGCCTTCGCCCTCGAGCAGGGCCAGATCCTGGCGGCGTTGCTGCTGGCCGGGATGCTGGTGTATGTGATCGAGCAGCGGTTCCGGGCCGCGGCCCTCTGTGCCCTGGTGGCGGCGGTCGCCTCCTGGCTGGGGCTGATCCACGCCTGGAGTTTCACCCTGGCCGACACCGTGCTGGATCCGGGCTGGGGCAGCGGCACTCCCTGGGCCCTGGGCTATCTGGCCATGGCGGTGGTGTTTCTGCTGGGACGGCCGCAGCGCTGAACCGGGCCGGCTGAAGGGTGATGCCTAGGGTTGAACGGTTGCACCGCCACGTGGTCCGAGTGAACAGCCAGTGGACTCTGTTCGGGTGATCGGCATGTCTGGCATGGACCCGAACGCCCCGCCCCAGCGCCTGCGGCTGCGCCGTCCCGACGACTGGCATGTGCACCTGCGCGACGGCGCCCTGCTCCAGATGGTGGCCCCGGCCACGGCCCGCAGTTTCGAGCGGGCGATCGTGATGCCCAACCTCAGCCCGCCGATCACCACGGTGGCGGCGGCCGCGGCCTACGGCGCCCGGATCCGGGCGGCCCTGCCGGACGGCAGCCGCTTCAAGCCGCTGCTCACCGCCTACCTCACCGACACGATCGATCCGGCCGAGATCGCGCGCGGCCACGCGGAGGGGGTGTTCACCGCCTGCAAGCTCTACCCCGCCAACGCCACCACCAATTCCGCCGCCGGCGTCACCGACCTGGCCCGGATCGAGGCGGTGCTGGCGACGATGGAGCGGATCGGCATGCCCCTGCTCATCCATGGCGAGGTGACCGACGCCGAGATCGACATCTTCGATCGCGAGGCGGTGTTCATCGAGCGCCACCTGGCGCCGCTGCTGGTGCGCCATCCGGGCCTGAAGGTGGTGCTGGAGCACATCACCACGGCCGAGTCCGTTGCTTTCGTGCGCCAGGGGGGGGCCAACCTGGCCGCCACCATCACCCCCCACCACCTGCACATCAACCGCAACGCCATGTTCCAGGGTGGCCTGCGGCCGGACTTCTACTGTCTGCCGGTGGCCAAGCGGGAACGGCACCGACTGGCCCTGCGTGAGGCGGCCACCTCGGGGGAGCCCTGCTTCTTCCTGGGCACCGATTCGGCCCCCCATCCCCGCTCGGCCAAGGAAAGCGCCTGCGGCTGTGCGGGGATCTACAACGCCCCCTTCGCCCTGGAGAGCTACGCGGCGGTGTTCGAGCAGGAGGGGGTCCTGGATCGCCTGGAGGCCTTCGCAAGCGTGCATGGGCCCACCTTCTATGGGCTGCCCCTGAACGACGGCCACATCACCCTGGTGCGGGAGCCCCACACGGTGCCGCCGCGCCTGCACGGCAACGCCGCCGACGGCACCGCCAGCACCCTGGTGCCCTTCCATGCCGGCCAGGTGCTGCCGTGGCGGCTGGTGGAGGAGGGGTGAAGGGGCGGGTGTGCGCTCAGGCCGAAGGACCGCCACCACCCGGATTCTGGTCTGGTCCCACAGGCCGTTAGGCGAGCCGTGGAACGCACCGGCCGCATCCAGGCGGCACGTTGCCACGCCTTCCGCCCTGCGCTCGCGACCTACCGGGTGACCCCTGGGCAGGACATCCCTACCGGTCAGCACCTCATGGGGCCTACGGATCTCATGGCCATACGGATCCAAGGCCACAGACTCAAGCGACGACCAAGGGCCGTCCTCAGCCCAGCGGTTCATCAGTAGCAGCCGCTGCAAACGGTTAGCGGGTCCGACAACCACTGATCACAATGAATCCATCTGCCGAAAAGCGGCGGTGCTGGCAACGATTGCAAACCTTGCCTGGAGGTGGTTCACGGGAAGGAGCGGGAGAGCTTCCGCTGTTCACGGAAACCTTCCAATTAGCGTTAGAGAGATGGGGCAATGGATGCCGAGTCAAGACGTGGTATAGTCATCGTATAGCCGCTGGCTGAGAATGCAGACGAAAGTTCAGAAATGGGGTAACAGCCTGGGCGTGAGGATTCCACGCGGCTTGGCTGAGGAGGTTGGCCTGGGGGCTGGTACTGAGGTCAGCCTCACCGCAAAGGATGGTGAACTGGTGCTGAGACCCGCCGTTCCGAGCCGGCTCAGGCTTGCCGATCTTCTTGCGGGGGTCACGCCCGAGAACATGCACGCCTCCATAGATACGGGGGATGCCGTAGGGGCCGAAGCCTTCTGATGTCGTCCTACGTGCCCGATCGTGGTGATCTGGTGTGGCTGGAGTTCACACCACAAGCCGGAAGTGAACAGGCTGGAAGGAGACCAGCACTTGTTCTATCTCCAAAGACTTATAACAGGAAAGTCGGTCTAGCTCTGCTTTGTCCTGTAACGTCCAAGATAAAGGGCTATCCATTCGAGGTGTTGCTCCCTGATGGCTATGCCGTCAGTGGAGTTGTTCTGTCGGATCAGCTGAAGAGCCTTGACTGGCGATCGAGGAAAGTGAAGTTCATCGAGTGGGTTTCCTCAGATGTAATGGCGATGGTAACTGCGCGGTTGTTAGCACTTCTTGAACCTGACACCCCTGCCACTCTCTAGCACCGCCTTGCGCCTGAGCCGCCACCAGCAAGTTTCTGTCTACCTCCTAAGCGCCCTGCGGCCAGGTGATCAGCAGCGTTGGGCGACTTCATGAAAGCCATTGTCTGTTGGATGAACAGACCGTACGAGATAGAACAAGTAGAATCTCTTTGCACCTTGCTGAACAGTTTCATCGTCGATCCGTCAACAATGACGAGACTTGGTTGGCAGTCCGCCAAAAAGCCTGCACCACAATGGTTCAGCGACTGGTCATCGCATGGGTTCGCGATGGTTCACGGACAGAGGACGGAGTCCGCAGTGATTCAGGGAAGCTTCCAACAGTTAACGATGCTCTGCGTGTCAACCAGAAGTCGTCGATCTTGTCTTTGCTTAAGCAATATTTCGTGAGCAACGCGCTTTATCACTTCAGGGCCTACAGTCGCGACGAGAATCTACCGGTCATTTGCCCCGTCGGATGGTGAACAATGTTGTTTGTGACCAATAGAACCCCAGAGCAGGGCCCGAGAAGCGGGAGCAACAGGAGTATCAGCTTCGATCTCGACAACACTGCGGTGTCACAGTTTCTCTACTTTTGCGAGCGCAAGGCTGATGGCCAATATGTCGAGATTATGCACGACGTCTTCTTTCAGAGATTAAGGGATCTGGCCAATCCCAAGGCGGACATTCTGCTGTTCATCCATGGCTTCAATAACACACCGGAAAAGGATATTTTCCCAACCGCCATTCGTCTTCAGGCCCTGCTTGAAGAGGCCTGCAACGATAATCCACCCTATGTAGTGCCATTGATTTGGCCTTGTGACGACGACTCGATCTTGGCCATTGCGGATGACTACTGGGATGATCAGAGTGCGGCAGACCAAAGCGGGACTTCCTTTGCACGGATGATGGGTTTCTTCGACCAGTGGCGCCGAAGCGAAGTCGCGGAAGCGGCGCTGCAACACCGCAGCCCTTGTATGCGGCGCATCAACTTGCTTGCACATTCCATGGGAAACAGGGTGCTGCGCAACGCCCTGCGCAAATGGGTGGAAGAGCTCGGGGGTGGCGCTATGCCACTGATCTTCAGAAATATCTTCATGGCCGCACCTGACGTGGTGAACGAGACACTGGAGAACGATCAAGAAGGCAGGTACATCCCGCAAGCCTCTCGCAATGTCGTGGTGTATTACGCAGCGGATGACCTGGCGATGCCGGCTAGTAAAGTCGTAAACCTAAAGAACCGAGTGGTGTCCCGTCGACTCGGCATGACCGGCCCGCAGCGCATGGACGCCGTGCCGAACAATGTCTACGCAGTTGATTGCGACAACTTCAACAACCAGTGTGATCCGCCCACGGGCCATGGCTACTTTCTGGACTTTCCGAACGGCAGCCCGAGCCCAGTCTTGCTACACATGGCGCACGCACTTGCGCATGGCCGCGTGGAACCCGCGCAAAGACGGCACGTGCTTTAGCCGGCTTGAGCTCGGGAAGGCGTTTCCTCTAGGCAAACGATGACGCTGCTGGCGGAGTTCACCGTGAGCGTTCTGCTCCTGCACCGCAAGCCAGCACAGATTGGCAGGGAGCGGGATCCGATCGCTGGAAATTCTTACGTGGCCCTGCTGCTCCTCTACGCGCTGCTGCCGCTGCTGCTCGGCCGGGGCTCCACCACCACGGCGGTGCCGTAGCAGAGCACTTCGGTGGCGGCGGCGCTGCCGCCCTGCACCTCGGAGCCGTCGTAGCGGGCGCCGACGATGGCGTTCGCCCCCAGGGCCCGGGCGTGCTGGATCATCTGCTCGTAGGCCTGCTCCCTGGCCTGCTCGCACATCTCGGTGTAGGCCCCGATCCGGCCGCCGACGATCTGCTTGAGCCCACCCAGAAAGCCCTGCACCAGCGTGGGGGAGCGCACCACGATGCCCCGCACCAGGCCCCGGTAGGCGGTGATGTCGTAGCCCTCGATCGTGAAGGTGGTGGTCACGAACACGGGTTTCACCATCGGTAGACGGTCGGCGGCGGCCCCATCCTGCTGGGGGCGGCAACCCGGATCAAGCGGGGTGCTCCAAGCGGCTGGTTTCAGGCTGCTGCGCCGAGGCCCGCCTCCAGCGGGGGAATCGCCCGCTCCAGGGCCACGCCACGGCTGGCCTTGAGCAGCACCCGATCCCCCGGCTCGGGCCAGTCGAGCAGCACGGCGGCGGCCTCCTCGGGCGTGGCCGCCCGTGCCAGCCGCGGCAATCCAGCGGCGGCGGCGAGCATCGCCTGGGCTTCCGCCTCGGCGGCCACGATCACCAGCCCGTCGATCCCCAGGGCCCGGGCCCGGCCTGCCACCTGGCGATGCAGCTCCAGGCTGCGGTCCCCCAGCTCGAGCATCGTGCCCAGCACCGCATAGCGGCGGCCTTCACAGGCTTCGCCTGGGGCCCCCAGCAGCTCCAGGGCCGCCAGCACCGCCTCCGGAGAGGCGTTGTAGGTCTCATCGAGCAGCTCCACCCCGCCCAGCAGCGAGCGTCGGGCGCGGCCGCCCGGCAACGCCACCGCCAGCTCGCCGAGGTCCTCGGCCGCCACGCCCAGTT
>NZ_JAYGHZ010000308.1:0-8235 GCF_034931285.1 Synechococcus sp. BA-120 BA3 | reverse complement strand
GGTGCGGGTGGGCGACTACGCCACCAGCGTGGGCTTCCCCGCCCTGGCGGCGGCCGGCCTGCGCCATCGCCTGCCGGTCTACTCCGTCGATCCCGCCGACATCGCCACTCCGGGGTGCCTGGCGGTGGTGGGCTGGGATCCGGAGGCCGATGGGGCCCAGGCCGGTGCTCTGGCGGTGCAGGTGCTGCGCGGCCGCTCCCCCGCCACCATGGCCTTCGAGCCGGTGACCCGGAAGCTGCTGCTGCTCAATCGCCGCACGGCCCGGGCCATCGGGGTGACCTTCCCGCCGGAGCTGCTGCGTCAGGCCGACCGGGTGACGGGGTGACGCCGCCGACCAGCCCGGTGGCCGGCGGGGCGTTCAGCGGCCGCGCTCACCGCGGGGCTCCCCGGTCCGCTCGATCAGCTCGATCACCCAGCTCTCATTGAGCGTCTTCACCAGGCGGTTGGTGGCGCTGGCCATGGTGGAGAGCTCGCGCAGGGTCTGGAGCAGCAGCGGTCGCGTCTGGGATTCGGTGCTCTCCAGCCGCCGGATCAGGGCGGACAGGTCGGCGGCGGTGCCGTCGGCGCGGGCCTCCAGCCGCTCGGCCAGGGCGCGGGTGGCCCCCAGGGTGCGGTTGAGCTCGCTGCTGCTGCGCCGGGTGTCGGCCTCCAGGCGCGTCGCCAGGCGGCGGCTGGCCACCAGGGTGCGATCGAGCTCGTCGAGGCTGCGTGGCAGGCGGGTCTCCGCCAGGCTCAGGCCGCTGCTGAGGGCCCGCTGCAGGGGAATGCGGCTGCTGGCCACCTCGGTGAGCAGGTCCTCGATGTCGGGGCGGCTGGTGAACACGAGCGTCTCGCCGTCACCGATCGGGGGCTGGCCGATCGCCGCCGGATCGGGGGTGATGGCGATGTAGCTGTCACCCAGGAGCCCCAGCTGGGCCAGTTCCGCCCGGCTGCGGCGACCCACCATGGAGCGGTAGGGGTCGCGCAGCTCCAGTTCCACCAGCACCTGGGCGTCGGGCTGCAGCACGATCCGGCGCACCTGGCCGACGGCGAACCCCGAGATCTTCACCGCCATGCCGGTCTGCAGTCCTGCGGCGTCGAGGGTGCGGAACTGCAGGCGGACGCTGGGTGCGAGCCAGTTGCCGGCGCGGGCGATCCCCAGCACGAACACCCCCAGCAGGGCCACCGCTCCGGCCAGGAAGACCAGGCTCTGGGGGCCGGGGCGCCGCGGCTGGACACGATCGGGCTCCGGAGGGGTGTCGAGCGGGGTGGCGACCACGGTCAGTTCCCTCCCATGCGCAGGGGATCGACGGCGATCGTCCAGAACAGGTCGAGGCAGACCATCACCCCGATGCCGAGCCGCAGCGCCCGGGCCATGCGGGAGGCCATCCCCACGGCGCTGGAGGAGCCGCGCCGGGCCTGATGCAGGCAGATGGCGGCAGAGATCCCGCCATAGGCCCCCGCCCTGGCCAGGGCGGCCGCGAAGCGGGCCGGCTCCAGCTGGCCGATCAGGAAGCCCACCTCCCCCACCAGATCCCCCTGGTTGAGTGTGAGGCTGGCGGTGATGATCACCGCCGCCATGAAATAGAGCAGCAACACGACGCTCAGCAGGCCGCTGGCCAGCAGGTCGGCCCCCCAGGAGCCGGGGGGGCGCCGGTCGGCGAGCAGCAGCGGGCCATCCCGGAGCAGCAGCAGCAGGCTGACCAGCAGCGGGGCCAGGAACAGCAGGGCCCGCACCGCCAGCAGTTCGATCGTGAGCCTGGAGAGCTGCTGCAGCGGACTGCGCAGCAGCTCAATGAAGCCGAGGCAGACCACCACTCCTGTGCCCACCACGGAGGCGACGAGCCGCGCATCCAGGCGCTCGAAGCGACGGATCAGCGTCGGGATCGGTCCGTCACTCACCGCAGCCCTCGGCGCTGGCGTCAGGATGGCACCCATCCTGGACTGGGGCGATGGGCAGCAAACTCAGGGTCGGTGTGGCCGGGCCGGTGGGATCGGGCAAGACGGCCCTGGTCGACGCCCTCTGCCGCCGGCTGCGGGAGCGGTTGCAGCTGGCGGTGGTCACCAACGACATCTACACCCAGGAGGACGCCCAGTTCCTCACCCGCGCCGGCTCCCTGGCCCCCGAGCGGATCCGGGGGGTGGAGACGGGCGGCTGCCCCCACACCGCCATCCGGGAGGACTGCTCGATCAACCGGGCGGCGGTGCAGGAACTCGAGGAGACCTTCCCTGACCTGGACCTGGTGCTGGTGGAGAGCGGTGGCGACAACCTGGCGGCCAGCTTCAGTCCGGAGCTCGTGGATCTGTGCATCTATGTGATCGACGTGGCCGCCGGCGACAAGATCCCCCGCAAGGGGGGACCCGGCATCACCCGCTCCGACCTGCTGGTGATCAACAAGATCGACCTGGCTCCGATGGTGGGGGCCAGCCTGGCGGTGATGGAGGCCGACACCGAACGCATGCGTGGCGGTCGCCCCTGGTGCTTCACCAATCTGCGCAGCGGCGAGGGCCTCGATCGGGTCGAAAGCTTCCTGCTGCGGCAGCTGCCTGAACCGGCAGCCGCCTGAATCGAGCAAGCGCTCAAGGCATCTGGTATTCGCCTTTCAGGCGTTGATCAGCAAAACCGTAGGTAATGCAACATATCGACAGGTCGGCGACGTGCAATTCCTCACTCCGGCAGGCCCTCGGCTCCTTTCTGTCTCATTGGATACCGGGGGTAACCACGTCCTTCCGTACCTTTCCCTTTGCCGTCGGTTACGGCGACTACAATTCATCTTGAACAGGCTTCAATGTCTCTGCATCTTTCAAGGCGACTGGCAGCTGCAATCGCCGCAACTGCCGTGAGCGTAACCCTCGTCTCCTGCGGGGGCGAGTCCGGGTCCGGCGGCAATTTTGATGGCGAAGTGAAGGTGGGCATCCTTCACTCCCTCAGTGGCACCATGGCCATCTCCGAAACGACTTTGAAAGAAGTCGAGGAGATGGCGATCAAGGAGATCAATGACGCCGGCGGCGTCAAGGTCGGCGGCAAGTCCTACAAGATCGTGGCCGTCGCCGAAGATGGCGCCTCCGACTGGCCCACCTTCGCCGAGAAGGCCCAGAAACTGATCGACTCCGACAAGGTCGCCGTTGTCTTCGGCGGCTGGACCTCCGCCAGCCGCAAGGCGATGCTGCCGGTCTTCGAGTCGAAGAACCACATGCTCTTCTACCCGATTCAGTACGAGGGTCAGGAGTGCTCCCGCAACATCTTCTACACCGGCGCGGTGCCGAACCAGCAGGCCGAGCCTGCGGTGCAGTGGCTGATGGACAAGTTCTCCGACAAGCTCGGTAAGAAAGTGTACCTGGTTGGCTCTGATTACGTGTACCCACGTACGGCCAACACCATCATCAAGGAGCAGATGAAGGCCCTTGGCGGTGAAACCGTCGGCGAGGACTACATCCCTCTGGGCAACACCGAGGTGGCCCCGATCATCGCCAAGATCAAGAAGGCCTTCCCGGATGGCGGGATCATCATCAACACCCTGAACGGCGACTCCAACGTCGCCCTGTTCAAGCAGTTCAAGGCCTCGGGCATCGATCCGGCCAAGTACCCGATCATGTCCTTCTCGATCGCGGAAGAGGAGATCCGTCAGATCGGTCCTGAGTACACCAACGGCACCTACGCCGCCTGGAACTTCTTCATGAGCCTGGACACCCCGGCCTCCAAGAAGTTCACCGCCGACTTCCAGGCCATGTATGGCGCCGATCGGGTCACGGGTGACCCGGCTGAATCTGCCTACAACATGGTGTACCTCTGGAAGAATGCCGTTGAGAAGGCCGGAACTTTCGAGGATCTCGACAAGGTCCGCACGGACATGATCGGCATCACCTTCGCCGCTCCCCAGGGCGAGATCAAGATGTTCCCCAACCACCACACCTCCGAGCGGGTGCTCATCGGCGAGGCGGAAAACTCCGGACAGTTCAAGATCCTGTACGACAGCGTCAAGGCCATTCCCCCGATCCCCTGGAACCAGTTCGTTCCTGAGACCAAGGGCTACACCTGCGACTGGACCCAGGATCGGCCTGATGCCGGCAAGTTCAGGATGTGATCACGGAGCGATCCGTAAGGGAATGAAAGACGGGTGGTTCCTCCGGGAACCGCCCCCTTTCCTTCTTCCACACCACCACGTTCGACCCGATCCAGCGTCGCCCAAGCAACGCTGGATCTAACGTTCAACCTTCATTCCGTTGGAACTTTTCTTTTCTCAGATCCTTGATGGCCTGAGCATCGGATCCGTGCTGCTGTTGGCAGCCACAGGTCTGGCCATCGTTTTCGGATTGATGGGTGTCATCAACCTCGCCCATGGCGAATTCATGATGCTCGGGGCCTATGTCACCTATGTGGTGCAATCGGCCTTCAAGCCCATGGGTGGTGTGATCTTCGAACTGTATTTCCCGATCTCCTTGGTGCTCGCGTTCATCGTGACCGGGCTCATCGGGGTGCTGCTGGAGAGAACGTTGATCCGGCAGCTCTATGGCCGCCCCCTCGAAACACTGCTGGCGACCTGGGGGGTCAGCCTGATTCTGATCCAGCTGGTTCGAAGCGTTTCGACGGCGATGATGCTGGGCATCATCGTGGCTGTCGTCGTTGGGTTCATTATCTCGAAGTTGCTGGCAGCGAAGTTCTCCGACAAGCCATTCTTCACCTATCTCAACGGACTGGGCTGGGCCATCGCCATCGGCATCGGCCTGGTCGCCGTCAACCTGTTGGACAAAATCCGTCCGCTCTCCAAGGCCTGGTTCGGTCCGCGCAACATCGACGTCACCGCTCCGAAATGGCTGCAGGGAAGCTGGGGGATGATCGGCACCATCGAATTGCCCGGCCTGCGCATCTTCATCATTCTGCTGTCGGCCCTGTTGCTGCTGGCCACCTACTGGTTCCTCAACAAGAGCGTCTGGGGCCTGCGCATCCGCTCGGTGACCCAGAACCGCCAGATGAGCAACTGCCTCGGCATTCCCACCGACCGCGTCGACAGCATCACCTTCGGCATCGGCTCTGGCCTCGCCGGAGTGGCCGGCTCTGCCATCACCCTGCTCGGTTCGGTGGGTCCGAACCTCGGCGCGGCCTACATCGTCTCCTGCTTCATGGTGATCGTCCTCGGTGGGGTGGGCAACCTGCTCGGCACCGTGCTGGCCTCGCTGCTGCTGGGAATCATCCAGTCGGTGATCGGTTCGGGCACCCTGCTCACCATGTTCCCGGATCTGCCAGCGGCGGTCAAAGGGGTGATCGAGTTCTTCGCCACCACGAGCATGTCGCTGGTGCTGGTGTTCATCTTCATCATCGTCTTCCTCCAGTTCCGCCCCAACGGCATGTTCCCCCAGAAGGGTCGCTCGGTCGATGCCTGACCCCATCAATCCCACCCTCTGCTGCTTCCCGTTCCATCTCCCCACCAGGAGGCCCTACCTGTGAAACTCTTTCAACGACTCGTCCCCTGGATTCTCCTGGCGATCGCCCTCTTCATCCTGCCGGCAGCACTGGATGATTTCCGGCTCAACCTGTTCGGCCGGTACTTCTCACTGGCGATCACAGCTCTGGCCATCGACCTGATCTGGGGATACACCGGTCTGTTGAGCCTGGGGCAGGGCATCTTCTTTGCCCTCGGGGGCTATGCCGTGGCCATGTACCTGATGCTCAACACCAAGAGCCTCGCCGGTGGCAACGGGATTCCCAAGTTCTTCGAGAACTACGGCGTCGACCAGATGCCCTTCTTCTGGCAACCGTTCTGGTCGCCGGTCTTCACCCTGATCGCCCTCTGGGTGATTCCGGCGGTGGTGGCGGGCCTGGTGGGCTGGCTGATCTTCCGGAACCGCATCAAGGGGGTGTACTTCTCGATCATCACCCAGGCGGCTCTGATGGTCTTCTTCCACTTCTTCAACGGCCAGCAGAAACTCTTTGACGGCACCAACGGCCTCAAGACCAGCACCAGCGAACTGTTCGGCCAGCTGGTGGGCTCCCCCGACATGCAGGTGTGGTTCTACCGCCTCACCGTGGTACTACTGCCCCTGGCCTTTCTGGTCTGCCGTTATTTCACCAGCGGCCGTTTCGGGGACGCCTTGATCGCCATCCGCGACGACGAGAGTCGCCTGCGCTTCGCCGGCTTCAACCCCGTCCCCTTCAAGACGATCGTCTTCCTGGTGGCGGGAGCGCTGTGCGGCATCTCCGGAGCCCTATACACCGTTCAGACCGGCATCGTCTCGCCCCAGTACATGTCGATCTCCTTCTCGATCGAGATGGTGATCTGGGTGGCCGTGGGCGGCAGGGGCACCCTCGTGGGACCGATCATCGGCGCCACCCTGGTCAACTACCTGCGCAGTCTGGTGAGCGAAGCCCTGCCTGAAGCCTGGCTGTTCGTGCAGGGGGCCCTGTTCATTTTCGTGGTGGTTCTGATGCCCGATGGCATCTACGGCTGGATCACCAAAGGAGGTTTCCGCACCTTCCTGGCCGCCTTCGGCATCGCCAAACCTGCCAAGACCTACCCCAAGCTCGACAAGGAGGCCGTTCCTGTCGATTAGCTCACCAGGACACTGCTTCCTGGCAAATCTGCTGTGACCGCTCCTCTGATTCCGCACCCTTCCCAAGTCCATGTCAGAACCTCTCCTCGAGCTCAATGACGTCAGCGTGAGTTTCGACGGCTTCTATGCCCTCACGGATCTCAGCCTGAAGCTCTACAAGGGTGAGCTGAAGTCGATCATCGGCCCCAACGGTGCCGGCAAGACCACCTTCCTTGACGTCATCACCGGCAAGGTGCGGCCCACGAAGGGATCGGTGACCTTCAAGGGCAAATCGCTGCTGGGCGTTTCCGAGCAGCAGATCTCGCGGGATGGCATCGGCCGCAAGTTCCAGACCCCGCGGGTGTTCGAGAATCTCACCGTGCTGCGGAACCTCGAACTCTCCGCCTCACCGGTCAAGAATGCCTTCAGCCTGCTGGGTTCCGGCCTGCCCCAGTCCTCCAAGGACGAGGTGCATCGGATCATGAACTACGTGGGTCTGACGCCCTTCGCCACCGTCAAGGCGGGCTCCCTCTCCCACGGCCAGAAGCAATGGCTGGCCATTGCCTCCCTGGTGGCCCAGGCTCCCGAAGTGCTGCTGCTGGATGAGCCCGTGGCCGGCCTCACCGATGAGGAAACCCTGCGCACAGCCGAGCTGATCAAGTCCCTCGCCGGTGACCACACCGTGGTGGTGATCGAGCACGACATGGAGTTCATCCGTGACCTCGGCTTCGATGTCACCGTGCTGCACCAGGGACAGGTGCTGACCGAAGGACCGCTGGAGAAGGTCAAAGCCGACCCGCGGGTGATCGAGGTCTACCTGGGGCCGCCCGAACACTGATCGCTTCCCGACCATCACCCACCGCGAGCCCATGTCCACCACCAGCGCCCAGCCCCTGCTTCAGGTCTCCGACCTCAATGTGTATTACGGGGAGAGCCACATTCTCCGCAACGTGGATCTGACCATCCACGAAGGCAAGATGGTCTGCCTGATCGGCCGCAACGGCGTCGGCAAAACCACTTTCCTCAAGACCATCATCGGCCTGCTGCAGCAGCGATCCGGCACGATCGCCTATCAGGATGGTCAGCTGACCAACCAGCCGCCCTACAAGCGGGCCCGCTCCGGCATCGGTTATGTGTCCCAAGGCCGGGACATCATTCCCCAGGTGTCCGTCAAGGAGAATCTGCTGCTGGGCATGGAGGCCCTGCCCGGGGGTCTGGAGAAGAACCGCCACATCGATCCGCTGATCTTCGATCTCTTCCCGATCCTCGAGAAGTTCCTCAAGCGCAAAGGCGGCGACCTCAGTGGAGGCCAGCAGCAGCAGCTCGCCATCGCCCGCGCCCTGCTGGGCAAGCCCAAGCTGCTGCTCCTCGATGAACCCACCGAAGGCATCCAGCCCTCCATCATCCTCGACATCGAACATGCGGTGCAGCGGATCATGAAAGAGACCGGCATCAGCGTGCTGCTGGTGGAGCAGCACCTGCACTTCGTGCGCCAGTCCGACTTCTACTACGCCATGCAGCGGGGCGGCATCGTCTCCAGCGGCCAGACCGACCAGCTCTCCGATGACGTGATCAAGGAATTCCTCACCGTCTGAGGCCCCCTGTCAGGCGACAGCGAAAACTGGCCCAGATGCGACACGAAATCTGGCCCCCCTCCTTGAGCCACTGACCAGGGCCAGCGCGCAGCCTGCGGTGCTGTCACCTCTGGAGCAGAGCTCCCGGGATGCG
>NZ_JAYGHZ010000307.1:0-8257 GCF_034931285.1 Synechococcus sp. BA-120 BA3 | reverse complement strand
GGCGATGAGCGGCTCGGGGCCGAGCCTGTTCGCGCTTCATGCGGATCTGGCCACGGCCGAGGCGGCCCGGGCCGCCCTGGCGGAGCCGCTGGCGGCGCTGGGCTTCGCCGCCTGGTCCTGCCGTTGCGGCGGATCCGGTGTCAGCCTGGTGACGGATGGATCCGCGCCATGACCGACGAACGCCCCGCCCCGCCACCGCGCAAGGGACCCCTCAGCTTCCTGTCCGGCGCCCTCACCAGCGGTCTGCTGGCCTGGCTGAGCCTGGGGGTGAGCCAGCGGGTGGTGGGCTGGTACGTGACCCATCCGCCCCACTTCGACTCAGCCTTCGCCCAGAGCATCGCCACCGCCATGAAGACCCTGATGGTGGGGATGTGCTTCCTGGCCACCTTCACCTTCGCCTTCATCGGCCTGGGGCTGTTCCTGGTGTTCATCCGCAGCCTTTGGCCGGCCGAGGCCGAATCCCCTTCCTAAGCTCCTGCCCAGCCGCCCCTCCCCCCGATGACACCCCACGACCTGGGTCTGCTGGTGGTCCTGCTGCTGCCGGGCATGCTCCTGTCGGTGCTGCTGCTCAGCACCTTCGCCGCCGGCGGCTGAGATAGGTTGGCCGCGCACAGGCCCCTGCTCCGTGGCTGAAACTCTTCTGTTCAACGCCCTGCGCGAAGCCATCGACGAGGAGATGGCCCGCGACCCCCATGTCTGTGTCATGGGAGAGGACGTGGGCCATTACGGCGGCTCCTACAAGGTCACCAAGGACCTCTGCGAGAAGTACGGCGAACTGCGGGTGCTGGACACCCCCATCGCCGAGAACAGCTTCACCGGCATGGCCGTCGGTGCCGCCATGACCGGCCTGCGGCCGATCGTGGAAGGCATGAACATGGGCTTTCTGCTGCTCGCCTTCAACCAGATCTCCAACAACATGGGGATGCTGCGTTACACCAGCGGCGGCAACTACACGATCCCGGCGGTGGTGCGCGGACCCGGCGGCGTCGGCCGCCAGCTCGGTGCCGAGCACAGCCAGCGCCTCGAGGCCTACTTCCATGCCGTGCCCGGCATCAAGATCGTGGCGGTGAGCACCCCCACCAATGCCAAGGGCCTGATGAAGGCCGCCATCCGCGACAACAATCCGGTGCTCTTCTTCGAGCACGTTCTTCTCTACAACCTCAGCGAGGAGATCCCTGAGGGCGACTACATCTGTGCCCTCGACCAGGCCGAGGTCGTCCGCGAAGGCAAGGACGTCACGATGCTCACCTATTCGCGCATGCGCCACCACTGCCTCAAGGCGGTGGAGCAGCTGGAGGCCGAGGGGGTGGATGTGGAACTGATCGACCTGATCAGCCTCAAGCCCTTCGACATGGAGACCATCGCCCGCTCGATCCGCAAGACCCACCGGGTGGTGGTGGTGGAGGAGTGCATGAAGACCGGCGGCATCGGCGCCGAACTGATCGCCCTGATCACCGAGCACTGCTTCGACGACCTCGATGCCAGGCCAGTGCGCCTTTCCTCCCAGGACATCCCCACCCCCTACAACGGCAATCTGGAGAACCTCACGATCATTCAGCCCCACCAGATCGTTGCCGCGGCGCACGATCTGAAGGCAGGTCGACGCTGAGATGGGACGCCAACAGGGCTGGTTCGCCCTCATCCTCGCCCTCACCATCGCCTCCGGGGCCCTGCTGGCCAACTACGGCCTGCAGCTCGGCCTCGATCTCCGCGGCGGCAGCCAGCTCACCCTCCAGGTGATGCCCGCCGGCGCCATCACCCGGGTGGATGCCGAGCAACTGGAGGCCGTCAAGGACGTGCTGGAGCGCCGCATCAACGGCCTGGGCGTGGCCGAATCCACCCTCCAGTCCGTGGGCAGCGACCAATTGGTGCTGCAGCTTCCGGGCGAACAGGATCCCAGCCAGGCGGCCCGGGTGCTCGGCAGCACGGCCCTGCTCGAGTTCCGCGCCCAGAAGCCCGGCACCGAGGAGGAGATGCGCGGCCTGCTGGGCCTCAAGCGCCAGGCCGAGTCGGTGCTGCGGGCCCGGCGTCCCCCCTCCGCCCTCGACGACCCCTCGGCAACGCCGCCGCCGGCCTCGCTCTCACCGGAGGATCTGACCAAGGCGCTCACCTCCCTCGGGATCCAGGTTCCCGCCGGCAGCAGCGAGGTCGACCAGCTCGAACGGCTGTTGCGGGAGACCAACCGCCGCATCCTCGCCCTCTACGGGCCCCCGCTGATCACCGGCAAGGACCTCACCAGCGCCGGCCGCCAGCAGCAGGCCACCGGAACCGGCTGGGAGGTGACCCTGGGCTTCAACCGTGAAGGGGGCGAGAAGTTCGCCGCCCTCACCCAGTCCATCGCCGGCACCAACCGGGTGCTCGGCATCGTCCTCGATGGCCGCTCGATCAGCGAGGCCAGCGTCGGCGAGCAGTTCAAGGTGGCCGGCATCACCGGCGGCTCCGCGTCGATCACCGGCAACTTCAGCGCCGAGGAGGCCCGCGACCTGGAGGTCCAGCTGCGGGGAGGCTCCCTGCCCCTGCCGGTGAAGATCGTCGAGGT
This sequence comes from Synechococcus sp. BA-120 BA3, assembly GCF_034931285.1. Classification (NCBI taxonomy): domain Bacteria; kingdom Bacillati; phylum Cyanobacteriota; class Cyanophyceae; order Synechococcales; family Synechococcaceae; genus Synechococcus; species Synechococcus sp. BA-120 BA3. The sequence goes on along the minus strand of NZ_JAYGHZ010000307.1, from coordinate 5,718 downwards.
GCGCACCGTCGGTCCGTCACTGGGGGCTGAGAACATCCGCTCCAGCCTGGTGGCGGGCCTCTCGGGTCTGGCCCTGGTGGCGGTGTTCATGGCGGTCGTCTACCGGCTGCCCGGGATGGTGGCGGTGGTGGCTCTGAGCCTCTATGCCCTGTTCAACCTGGCGATCTACGCCCTGTTGCCGGTCACCCTCACCCTTCCCGGCATCGCCGGCTTCATCCTCTCGGTGGGCATCGCCGTCGATGCCAACGTGCTGATCTTCGAGCGGATCAAGGAGGAGCTGCGCAGCGGCAACACCCTGATCCGCTCCATCGACACGGGCTTCTCCCTGGCCTTCTCCTCGATCGTTGACGGCCACGTCACCGGTCTGATCAGCTGCGCCGCCCTGTTCTTCCTGGGCACCGGCCTGGTCAAGGGCTTCGCCGTCACCCTGGCGATCGGCCTGCTGCTCAGCCTGTTCACCGCCCTCACCTGCACCCGCACCCTGCTGCGCCTGCTGATGAGCTACCCGGCCCTGCGGCGCCCCACCTACTTCCTCCCCGCCCGCCAGCTGCCCCCCGTCCGCTCCGGCGCCGCTCCGGCGGGGGCGGCCTGAATGCCTGCCATGACCTCCGTCCCCTCCCCCCGCTTCCGCATCAACCGCCATCGGCGGCTGGCCTGGCTGGGCTCGGGGCTGGCCTGCGGCCTCAGCCTGCTGGGGCTGGCCCTCTGCTGGCTCAACCCGGCCATCCATGCGCCCCTGCGACCCGGCCTCGATTTCACCGGCGGCACCCAGGTGCAGGTGGAGCGGGACTGCGCCCCCTGCAAGCCCGTCACCCCCGCCGAGGTGCGCCAGGGCCTCAACCGCCTCACCCTGCCCGCCCCGGAAGGGGAGCGCCCCCCCAGCCTGGGCAGTGCTTCGGTTCAGGTGCTCGATGGCGGCCGCTCCCTGCTGCTGCGCCTGCCTGCCCTCGAGGCGGAGCAGAGCACGGCGCTGGTGCATGACCTGGCCAGCCGGTTCGGCCCGCTGCGCTCCAGCGGCACCTCAGTGAACACGATCGGCCCCACTCTGGGCTCGCGGCTGCTGCGGGGCAGCCTGATTTCCCTGCTGGTCAGCTTCGTGGGAATCTCCGTGTTCATCTCCTTCCGCTACAGCGGCATCTTCGCTGTGCTGGCCCTGCTGTGCCTGGCCCACGACGTGCTGATCACCTGCGGGCTGTTCGCCTGGCTCGGGCTGCTCCAGGGCATCGAGGTGGATTCCCTGTTCGCCGTCTCCCTGATCACGATCGCCGGCTACTCGGTCAACGACACGGTCGTGGTCTACGACCGGATCCGGGAGCAGCGCCGCACCCTGGTGGACCTCCCCCTCAGCGATCAGGTGGATGTGGCCGTGGATGCCACCCTCACCCGCTCCCTCTACACCTCCCTGACCACCCTGCTGCCCCTGGTGGCCCTGATCTTCTTCGGCGGCAGCACCCTGTTCTGGTTCGCGGTGGCGCTCACGGTGGGCATCGCCGTCGGCAGCTGGTCGAGCATCGGCCTGGCCCCCACCCTGCTGCCGGTGTTCTCGAAGCGATGAGGGGCTCCGACCGCAGCGAGCCGAACCGGCGTGGCGGCTGGCCCCTGCTGCCGCTGGTGCTGCTGGTGCTGGCCCTGATTGATCTGCGGGTGGAACTGATCCTGCTCTGGGATCACCTCACCCTGACCTCCTTCACCGCCGCCGTCCGGTCCCATCTTCTGGCCGTCACGGTGCTGGTGGCCCAGCCCTCCCTCTGGCACCACTACCGCCGGGCCCGCGGCTGAGGAGGCCGGGCCCCGCCCCCGCCCCCCGGCCGGGCCCAGTTCAGGACGGATGCCGGGATCAGGTCAGATCCCAGCGGTCCATCACGTCCCGGACGAGCACCTCCTCGCAGGCCACCTGCAGCACCACCACCAGCGGCAGGGCCAGCAGCAGGCCGGGCAGCCCCAGCAGGGCCCCCAGGCTCAGCTGGGCCATCAGCGCCACCGTGGGCAGCAGGTTGACGGTGCGGCTCAGCAGCAGCGGGGTGAGCAGGAAAGCTTCGCCGTTCTGGAGCAGCAGTCGCAGCACCAGCACCTGGACCACCTTGGCCGGTGAGATCAGCAGGGCGACCGCCAGCGGCAGCAGGGTGGCGGCGGTGGGGCCGATGGTGGGCACGAAGGTGAGCAGGCCGCAGACCAGGCCGCTGAGCAGGGCCAGCGGCACCTGCAGCAGGGCCAGGCCCGCCCAGGTGGTGATGAACACCACCGTGCCCGAGATGGTCATGCCCGCCAGCCAGCCTCCGAGGGCCTCGCGGCATTCCGCCAGCAGCTGTTGCATGCGGGGGCGGTAGAAGCGCGGCGTGGCGGCGATCAGCAGCCGCTGATGGCTGGCCGGATCGAGCGCCATCAGGATCGCCAGCAGCAGCATCAGCAGCATCTGGATGGTGCTGTTGGCCGCACCCCCGGCCACCCCCAGCAGCTGGCCGCCCAGCGGTTGCAGCCGGTCCCAGAGCGTCCCGTCGGCCAGTTGCCGCTCCAGGTCGCGCAGCAGGGGGGTCTTGGGGACCACATCCCCGAGTCGATTCAGCAGTTCGGGCACCAACTGGCTGAACTGGCGGATCTGGTCGATCAGTTCCGGCAGCAGCAGATTGGCGAGCACCCAGCCGATCACCAGCAGGACCAGCAGCACCAGCGACAGGGCCGCCCCCCGGTTCAGCGGGGTGAGCCGGCGCAGCAGGCTGGTGGGCACATCGAGGGCCACCGCCAGCACCACGGCGCCGAAGAGGATCAGCAGCACCCAGCGCAGTTCCCAGAGCAGCAGGAACAGCGCCACCAGGGCCAGGGCCCCGAGCAGGGTGCGTGCCTTCATGTCTGCCGCCGTTCCCGCTTCCAGGGATCGAGGATGTCATGGATCAGCACATCCCGCAGCAGCACCTGGAGGCACACCGCCAGGGGCAGGGCGAGCAGCAGGCCGAGGGGGCCGAACAGCAGGGTGAACAGCAGCTGGGCGGTGAGGGTCAGGCCGGGCAGCAGCTGCAGCTGGTGGTGCATCACCGAGGGGGTGATGACGTAGCTCTCGAGGTTCTGGATGATCACGTAGGTCACCAGGACGGCCAGGGCCTTCCAGGGGGCATCCAGCAGCGCCACCGACATCGGAAAGACCGTGCTCAGGGTGGGGCCCACGTTGGGGATGATGTTGAGCAGTCCCGCCAGCAGGGCGTTGGCCGCCACCAGCTTCACCCCCAGCACGGACAGGCCGATGGCCGCCAGCAGGCCGACGCAGACGGAGCTGATCAGCACCCCCACCATCCAGCTGCTCAGGGCGGTGCCGCAGGCCACCAGCACCTGCCGCAGCCGCCGCCGGTAGAAGGAGGGCGCCAGCAGCAGCAGGGCCTCCCGGTAGCCGGTGGGCTGGGCGGCCACCATCAGGGAGACGGCCACGACGAAGAGGGTCTGGAGCAGACCGGCGCCGAGGTTCCCCGCCACTCCCACCAGGCCGATCGCACCACCACCGAGCCGGCCCAGCAGGTCGGGAGGCAGGGAGGTGGGCACGGACAGGGTCGATTTCAGCCAGTCCAGGCTGCCGTCCCGGCGGCCGTACACCATCTGGGACGCCCCCTCGAGCGCCTGGCGCAGCAGCTTCAGCAGCTCGGCCCAGGCCTGCGGCACCTGCAGAACCAGTTCGCGGAACTCGGCGATGAAGGGCGGAATCACCACCGTGGCGACCACCAGCACCACCAACGTCACCAGCAGCAGGGCCAGCAGCAGGGCGATGGGCCGTGCGACGCCGATCCGCTCCCGGATGGCGCCCACCAGGGTGCAGAGGGCCATGGCGAGCACCACGGCGGCGAACAGCAGGATCAGGGCGTCACGCAGGCTCCACAGGAGAACCAGCGCCGCCAGCAGGGCGATCAGCCCCAGCCACTGGCCGAATTTCAAACCTCCTCCTGAGCCTCCTCGGCCGGCTCGTCGCCCTGGCCGGCGAAGCCGAGGCCGTGGCCGTCGGCGTAACGCTGGGCGAAGCGCATGAAGCGCTCGAAGTCGGCGGTGCTTTTCCAGGTGTAGGTGGCTTCCAGGGCGCTGGCCTTGCCGTTGACGAAGCGGGCCTTCACCTCACGGGTCACCATCTCGCCTTCCTCATCGAGCATGAACATGCCGGTGATGTCACCCACCGACTGGGGGGCCAGGGCTTCGGGCTCCTCGAACACGAAGGTGGCCTGGCCGGTGCGGCCATCCCGGGATCGGGTCAGGCGGATGTCCGGCACGACCGTCTCGTCCACCCCGCGGAAGAACTGAATGGCGGCGGCCATGGCACTCGCTCAAAAGGTGACTTTAGGCAGAGCCTGTCCCGGCTCTTTGCAGGGCTTCATGGCCCGACCCCGGGCCCCAGGCCTGTGCCCATCGGTCCTGACATAGTGGGACCCACCCTGCTGCCTTTCCGGCCGGTCGTCTCCCCCATGCTCTCCGGTCCTCCGGTTTCCAGCACCGTCGATGCCGATCAGCTGCTGGAGCGTTTCCTCACGGGCTCGGCCCGTCAGCGCCGCAGCCTGCTGACCAGCCTCGGCCAGGCCGGCTCGGCCCTGCTGGATCGGATCCCGGACCGCCTCGACCGCCTCGACGCCACCGGAGACGACTGGGCCGCCGGCCACCTGATTCAGCTGCTGCTGGCCTCCGGAGACACCGCCCGCCAGGAGGCCCTGCTGGCCCGCCATCCGCAGGGTTGGCTCGCCGTCACCAGCGTCGCCGGGCTTGACTACGCACCGCTGCAGCTCCACCTGATGCGGCAGGCCTTCGAGGAGGCCGACCGACTCACCAGTGAGCACCTGCGTCAGCTGGCCGGCGAGGGAGCCATGCGCCGCGGCTACGTCTATTACAGCGAGGTGGCGACCATGCCCGCCACGGATCTGACCAGCCTCGACCGCCTCTGGACCTGCTACTCCCAGGGGCGCTTCGGCTTCTCGGCCCAGGCCCGGCTGCTGCTGGCCTGCCAGGGCCAATGGGAGCGCCTCTGGCCCCGGCTGGGCTGGAAGGCCGACGGCACCTGGACCCGTTACCCCGGCGCCTTCCAGTGGTCGATCGACGCCCCCGAGGGCCACATGCCCCTGATCAACCAGCTCCGGGGCGTGCGCCTCATGGATGCCCTTCTGCAACATCCCGCCATCCAGGCGCGTCTGGGGGAGGCAGCGGCGGGGCGCCCGCGTTAGGTTCCGGTGAGGCGAATGGGAATTCCTGCTTCATGCAGCTCCGCTGGGCCGACTACATCACCCCCTCCACCCTGCAGCTGGCCCCGCTGGTGGAGTTGCTCCTCGAACCCATCGGCTGCGCCCTGCGCCAGGCGGAGCTTCAGCTCGGTCTCCAGGAGGCCCTGGTCAACGCTGTGCGCCATGGCAACGGCTGCGATCCGGGCAAGTGCCTGAGGATCCGGCGGATTGTCACGCCGCGCTGGGTGGTCTGGCAGGTGCAGGACGAAGGCCCCGGCCTTCCCGTCCATGCCCGTCACGCCTGCCTGCCCTGCCAGGAGGATGCCCCCTCCGGTCGGGGCCTGTTTCTCATCCATCACTGTTTCGACGACGTGCGCTGGAGTGGTCGCGGCAACCGTCTGCAGCTGGCGGCCCGGCGGGCGGCGGTCAGCGCCCGTGGGCAGGACAGCCCGGATCGCTGATCTCGGCCTTGAGCCAGGCCTGGGCGTTCTCCAGCAGGGCGATGGCGCGCAGGCGGCCGTCGCTGGGCGCGGTGGCGCCG
>NZ_JAYGHZ010000306.1:0-8743 GCF_034931285.1 Synechococcus sp. BA-120 BA3 | reverse complement strand
AGCGACCCCTGCCGATGGCGGCGCTGCCGCCGGCTCCCCCTCCGGTGGGCATGCCGCGGTTGGCCAGCGAGGTCAGCTGCCCCGCCCTGCAGCGCCAGGTGGCCCAGGTGCTGGGCGGCGAGCGCTCCCGCTGGAGCGTCAGCGTCGCCGACGGCAGCGGTCGCCTCCTGGCGGACATCAACGGGCGCCAGCCCCGGGTGCCGGCCTCCAACCAGAAGCTGGTCAGCACCGCCTTCGCCCTCGATCGCCTTGGTCCCGACTACCGGCTCACCACCCAGCTGTGGCAGCTTCAGGACGGCACCCTGCGGCTCACGGGGCAGGGAGATCCTGACCTGGCCCTGCCCCAGCTGCAGCGTTTCGCCCAGCTGGCCATGGCCACCGGTGCCGCCTCCGCCGCGGGCGGCGCTCCGGTGCGGCTGGAACTGGCGGAGGAGGCCGCCCAGAACTGGTGGCCGAGCGGCTGGCATGTGGCCGACCGGGCCTACGCCTACGGCGCGCCGATCACCCGGCTGGCGATCACCAGCAACGCCATCGATGATGCGGTGAGCAATCCCCCCTCCCGGCTCCAGACGCTGCTGCGCCGAGCCATGAACCAGGGCGGAGGGTCGCCGTTGCAGCTGGCCCTTGTGTCTGCCCGCCAGCCCCTGCCATCCGATGCCGTCCTGATCCACGAGGAGCCCTCCACCTCGATGCATGGCCTGCTCAGCCTGGCCAACACCGAAAGCCACAACTTCACCTCCGAGGTGCTGCTGCGCCAGGCGGCCGGCACCTGGGATGTGGCCGAGGCCAGCCGCCTGAACATGCTCTGGCTGCTCGACCAGGGCCTGCCCATGGAGGGGGTCCGGGTGGCCGACGGCAGTGGTCTCGACCGCGCCAACCGGGTCACTAGCCGTTTCCTGGTGGCCCTGCTGCTGCGCATGGACCACCACCCCTATGCCAGGGACTACCTGAGTTCGATGGCCATCGCCGGACGTCGCGGCACCCTGCGCAACCTCTACCGGGGCACCAGTCTCGATGGGCGGTTCTTCGCCAAGACCGGCACCCTCACCGGCGTGCGCTCGATCAGCGGCGTTCTCCAGACGGCAGACGGTCCCCGCTACGTGAGCGCTGTGTCCGCCGGGGCGGGGGCTCCGAACACCATGATCGGTCGGGTCCTGCGAGAGGTGCAGGCCGTAGGGGCCTGCACCTCCCCAAGCTGATGGGCCCCTGAGGCGACCGCCTCAGCCCTGCCTCAGCTGGCCAGCCCCCGGCTGGCGGCCCGCCGCAGCCGGCCGGCGGCCCGTCGAGCCCGGTCCACGGCGGCGGTCTCCAGGGGAATCGGCGCTTCGGCAGGGGGACGGCTGGCAGCCTGGGTTTCCTGGGCCTGGAGTCGGACCAGCTCCCGCCGGCCGCCGAGCACCACCTGGCTGAGCTCCTTGAGGCGCACTTCCAGTTCCCCCAGCACCTGCTCGGCGTAGCGGTTGGCACCCTCCTGGATGGTGGCCGCCTCCTGGCGGCTGCGGGCGATCAGGGCATCGCACTGCTGCTGGGTCTGCTGGCGGAACTGGAGGGCGTCGGCATGGAGACGCTCCGCCTCGGCCTGGCTGTCCCGCTGGATGCGCAGCCCTTCCTGGCGAATGCCCTCCAGTTCCTGCAGGGCCTGGGCCCGGCTGCGTTCGTGCTGCTCGAGCAGCTGGCGGTTGCGCTCCGCCGCCTCCTGCTCCAGCTGCTGGCGCCGCTGCTGGGCCTCCTGTTCGAGCTGCTGCCGCCGGCCTGCGAACTGCTGCTCGAACTGGGCCATCCGGGCCTGGTGCTCCTGTTCGGTCTGGGCCACCTGCTGGCGGGCCTGGAGCACCATCTGCTCGCACTGCTGGCGGGCCAGTTCCCGCTGTTCCGTCACCTGGCGCTCCGCCTCCTGGCGGATGGCGGCGGCGTTGATCAGCTGCTCCCGCTCGCGTCGCGCCTGGGTGACGATCTCTTCGGCCTGCACCCGGGCCTTCTCGATGAAGCCCTCCCGCTGGCGGATCAGGTCCTCGGCCTGGGAGATCTGCCCGGGCAGGGCCTCCCGCAGGGCATCCATCATCTCGATGGCGTCCTGCTCGTTCACCAGACGGCCACCGCTGAAGGGGATCCGGCTGCCGTCGAGAACGATGTCCTCCAGCTGATCCAGCTGATCGAGAACGGAGAAGCGGACCTCAGCCATATCGGGTTTCGGGAGCTGCCTGTCGATTAAAGAGCCTCTCCAGGTCGATCGCCACTCCCGGCGGGACCATGTGACCCACGTCGCCGCCGAAGCGGGCCACCTCCTTCACCACCGAGCTGCTGAGAAAGCTGTGGTGCGCTGCGGTGGCCATGAACAGGGTCTCGACCCGGGGGGCCAGGGTCCGGTTGGTGTGAGCGATCTGCAACTCGAACTCGAAGTCGCTCATCGCCCGCAGGCCCCGCAGGATCACCTGGGCGCCGCAGCTTTGGGCGTAGGTCACGGTGAGACCGTCGAAGTGGCCCACTTCGACGCCGGCGATCCCCTCGGTGGCGAGGCGGATCTGCTGCAGCCGCCGCTCCAGGGGGAAGGCGGGCTGCTTGGAGGGGTTCATCAGCACGGCCACCACGACCCCGTCGAAGAGGGCGGCCGCCCGCTCGATCAGGTCGAGGTGCCCCAGGGTGAGGGGATCGAAACTGCCGGGATAGAGGGCTCGCATGGCCCCAGCCTATGGAGACGGTCCCGGCCGGGTAAGGTCCCCGGCCAGGTTCCTAGAGTCATCCGATCCCTGCCGCCCCTCCCATGACCGACGTAGCCCTGGACGCGGCCGCCAAGAAGACGCTCCTGCGCAAGATCCCCCACGGCGTGTTCATCTGCGGGGTGGCCGAGGGCGATGAGGTGAACGGCTTCACCGCCAGCTGGGTCACCCAGGGCTCCTTCGAGCCCCCCCTGGTGGTGATGGCGGTGCGCGCCGACTCCACCAGCAACGGCATGATCCAGCGCAGCGGCCGCTTCTGCCTCAACGTGCTGGCCGCCGATCAGAAGGACCTGGCCGCCGTGTTCTTCAAGCCCCAGAAAGGGGTGGGCGGGCGGTTCGATGCCGCACCGTTCCATCTCGGCCCCCTCGGCCTGCCGGTGCTCGACGATGCCCTCGGGGCGGTGGAATGCACCCTGGTGGGGCAGGTGGCCCACGGCGACCACACCGTCTTCGTGGGGGAGGTGAAGTCGGCGACCCTGCACCGCGATGCCACCGCCCTGGAACTGGCCGCCACGGGCTGGCAGTACGGCGGTTGAGGCTCCGCCATGGCTGAGCCGGTGGCGACGCCGCCCGGCGGACCTGGCGCCAGCGTCGTCGGGCCCCTGCTGCTGCAGCCCGAGCGGCTGGCGGCCCGGCTGCGGGAGCTGCCGGCCGAGCCGGGCTGCTACCTGATGCGGGATGCGAGCGATCGCATCCTCTACATCGGCAAGTCGAAGAGCCTGCGGGCCCGGGTGCGCAGCTACTTCCGCGACTCCCACGACATCAGTCCGCGCATCGCCCTGATGGTGCGGCAGGTCTGCGAGATCGAGTTCATCGTCACCGACAGCGAGGCGGAGGCGCTGGCGCTCGAGTCGAACCTGATCAAGAACCACCAGCCCCACTTCAACGTCCTGCTCAAGGACGACAAGAAGTACCCATACCTCTGCATCACCTGGAGCGAGGCCTACCCGCGCATCTTCATCACCCGCCGCCGCCGGTTGCGCAGTCCCCTCGACCGCTTCTACGGGCCCTATGTGGATGTGGGCCTGCTGCGCCGCACCCTGGCCGTGGTCAAGCGGGTGTTTCCGCTGCGCCAGCGGCCCCAGCCCCTCTACCGCGACCGCACCTGCCTGAACTACGACATCGGCCGCTGTCCAGGGGTCTGCCAGGAGAAGATCGGCTCCGAGGAGTACCACCGCATCCTGCGCAAGGTGGCGATGGTGTTCCAGGGCCGCAACGACGAGCTCCTGGATCTGCTGCGCCAGCAGATGGACCGCTATGCCGAACGGCTCGATTTCGAGGCCGCCGCCCGGGTGCGTGACCAGCTGCAGGGGCTCGACCTGCTCACCGCCGACCAGAAGATGAGCCTGGGGGACAGTTCCGTCAGCCGCGATGTGATCGCCCTGGCGGCGGACGAGCGGGTGGCGGCCGTGCAGATCTTCCAGATGCGTGCCGGCAAGCTGGTGGGGCGGCTGGGCTACACCGCCGACGCGGCGATCGCCACCCCGGCGGAGGTGCTGCAGCGGGTGATCGAGGAGCACTACAGCCAGGTGGAGCCGGTGGAGATCCCGCCGGAGCTGCTGCTGCAGCACCCGCTGCCGGCCCAGGAGCTGATCGGCGACTGGCTGACGGAGCGGCGGGGCCGCAAGGTGCGGCTGGCCGTGCCCCAGCGGCGCCAGAAGGCCGATCTGATCGAGCTGGTGGAGCGCAACGCCGGCTTCGAGCTGGCCCGGGCCCAGCGGGGGGCGGAGCAGCAGTTGCTGGCCACCGAGGACCTGGCCCAGCTGCTGGAGCTGCCGGTGCCGCCCCGGCGGATCGAGGGCTACGACATCAGCCACATCCAGGGCAGCGACGCGGTGGCCTCCCAGGTGGTGTTCATCGACGGGCTGCCGGCCAAGCAGCACTACCGCAAGTACCGGATCCGCAGCAGCAGCATCCGCGCCGGCCACTCCGACGACTTCATGGCCATGGCGGAGATCATGCGGCGCCGCTTCCGTCGCTGGTCCCAGGCGAAGGCGGAGGGGGCCGACCTGGCCGCCCTGCGCCGGGCCGGCGCCTCGGCCCTGCACACTGACGGCCTCAGCGACTGGCCGGACGTGGTGATGATCGACGGCGGCAAGGGCCAGCTGTCGGCGGTGATGGAGGCCCTGCGGGAGCTGGATCTGCACGAGGATCTGGTGGTCTGCTCCCTGGCCAAGCAGCGAGAGGAGGTGTTCCTGCCCGGTGCCGGCGCGCCCCTCGACACCGAGGCCGACCAGCTGGGGGTGGTGCTGCTGCGACGGCTGCGGGACGAGGCCCACCGCTTCGCCGTCAGCTTCCACCGCCAGCAGCGGGGCGAGCGGATGAAGCGCTCCCGCCTCAGCGACATCGCCGGCCTGGGTCCGAAGCGGGTCAAGGATCTGCTGGCCCACTTCCGCTCCATCGACGCCATCCAGCTGGCCAGCCCCGAGCAGATCGCCGCCGTCCCCGGCATGGGGCCGGCCCTGGCAAGGCAGGTGTGGGACCACTTCCATCCCCCCATGGACGGGGCCGATGATGCCGACATCCGCGAAGGGGAACCCCTGGAGCTGGCGGGATGAGGCCAGCGGTGCCGAGCTGGGGTGTGGGGCGCTGGGCCGGACTGCTGCTCGCCCTCCTGCTGCTGCTGCTGCCGTTCGTCCCGGGGCCGGTTGCGGCGTCGCCGGGGCTGTGCGTCGGTCCGGTCTGCGGGGACGAGATCAGCCGCAGCGCCAAGCACCACTGGCAGCTGAGGCTGCGGGTGAGCGATCAGGAGAGCCGGCGGGAGCGGATCGTGGTGGATTGCCGCGATGGCGGCATCAGCCCGCGGCAGGGACCCGTGGATCGTACCTACAGCGCCGCCGTGGCCCGCCGCTGCTGCCGCCTGGTGGGGGAAGGCTGAGCCCAGGCCACCCCACGGCGATGAACCGCACCAGGGCGTCTAGCTTGGCGGTCCGTCGCCCATCGCGCATCTCCGGGCCCTGACATGACGCTGCCCCTGGCCGTGACCTGGCCTCCCGAGGCCTACCTCTGGTTCAAGACCCTCCACATCGTCGGTGTGGTGGTCTGGTTCGCCGGCCTGTTCTACCTGGTGCGCCTGTTCATCTACCACCGGGAGGCCGCCGAGCTGGAGCCGCCCCTGCGGCAGGCCTTCGAGGAGCAGTACAGCCTGATGGAACGGCGTCTGGCCAACATCATCACCACGCCGGGCATGGTGGTGGCCGTGGCGATGGCGGTGGGCCTCCTGCTGGTGGAGCCCCTCTGGTTGAAGCAGACCTGGATGCACGCCAAGCTCGCCGTCGTGGCGGCGCTTCTCGCCTACCACTGGTTCTGCTACCGGCTGATGGGCCAGCTGCAGCGCGGTGCGTGCACCTGGAGCGGCCGCCAGCTGAGGGCCCTCAACGAACTGCCCACCCTGTTGCTGGTGCTGGTGGTGATGCTGGTGGTGTTCAAGGCCCAGTTCCCCACCGGCGCCGCCACCTGGTTCCTGGTCGCCCTGGTGGTGTTCATGGCCGCCTCCATCCAGTTCTATGCCCGCTGGCGGCGGCTGCGCGCCGAACGGCTGGCCCAGCAGGAGAGCGGCGGTGCTGCGGCCTGAGGCTCTCGCCCATCCCCTCACCCCGGTGCTGCGCCAGGTGCGGGCCGACAGCTGCCCGGAGCGGTTGAACTTCCACTGCCACACGATCTGCAGCGACGGCAGCCTCCACCCTGAGGATCTGGCGGCCGAGGCCGTGGCCATCGGCCTGGAGCACCTGGCCGTCACCGACCACCACGGCCTCGCCGCCCATGGCGCCATCAGCGCCGCCCTGGACGAGCATCGCCGACAGGGGGCGGCCCCTCCCACCCTCTGGCGCGGCGTAGAGATCAGCTGCCTGCTGGAGGGCTGCCTGGTGCACGTGCTGGGGCTGGGTTTCGCCGAGGAGCACCCCTCGCTCCACCCCTACCTGCAGGGCAATGCCGTCGTCGGGCCGGCCCTGCGGGCCGAGGCGGTGGTGGCCGCCATCCGCGCCGCCGGGGGCCTGGTGCTGCTGGCCCACCCCGCCCGCTACCGGCTGCCCCACCAGCGCCTGATCGCAGCGGCGGCGGATCTGGGCTTCGACGGTGCCGAGGTCTGGTACGACTACGCCATGCAGACCCGCTGGCAGCCGACGCCGCTGGTGTGCGAGGCGATCGCCGCCGACCTGGAGCGCCGGGGCCTACTGATGAGTTGTGGTACGGATACCCATGGGCTGGTGCTCCGCGGCCGCTAGGGTTTGCTGACACCTTCCTCCTTGCGTCGATGGGTCTGTTCGATCGTCTGTTCGGTTCCCGTGCCGCTTCGGTGAGCAAGCCCGAGGCTGCCGCCAAGGCCAAACCCAAGGCCGAGACCTTCTTCCTCGATCCCGAGGCCTCCAGCAGCCTCGGGGATGTCAAGTTCATGAAGCGGTCCAACACGATCCGCCACACCTTCCCCGGCAACGCCGACAGCCCCGGCGAGAAGGAGATGGTGGCGGAGGTGGCCTCGATGGAGGCCCGGGTCGAGAAGATGACTCCCGGTCTGGCCGGCATCCAGCCCACCGAGAAGGGATCGGTCAACCTCACCGGCGGCATCCCCAAGCCCGTCAAGAAGACCTTCGCCCAGCAGATGAGCGCCGCCGAGCTCGGCCAGCGCATGAAGGGAGCGGCCGTCACGCCCACCAACCTGCCCGGCGGCCCCGCGGCGGCGAAGCAGCAGAAGGAGGCCGAGGCCCAGGGCCAGCCGGCCAGCTCCCAGGCGGCGGCCAAGCCCGGCACCACCGATCCGTTCCGCTCGATGGTGCGGGATCTGGAGCTCTGATCCCAGCGGCGGCGAGAGCCTGGTTCAGCGCTGCTCCACCAGGCTCTCGCTCTCCAGCACCAGCTGCCGCAGCCGCTCCAGCCGCTCGGGATCGGCCCCGTCCCAGAGGCCGCGATGGTGCGCCTCCAGGAGCCGTTCGGCCATGTCCCGCAGGGCCCAGGGGTTGCAACGCCCCAGGAACTCCCGCACGGCCCCGTCCTCCAGCCAGGCCGCGCTGATGGCGCCGTAGCCCCAGTCGGGCACGCGCCCGGTGCTGGCGTCGTAGGCGAACAGGTAGTCGAGGCTGGCGGCCATCTCGAACCCGCCCTTGTAGCCGTGCTCCTGCATGGCCGTGATCCAGCGGGGATTGAGCAGCCGCGAGCGCAGCACCTTGTCGAACTCGCGCTCGAGCCGGTGCAGCCGGGGGCGCTGGCTGCGGGAATGGTCGCCGAACCACAGGGCCGGGGCCCGGCCCTGGAGCCGCTCGGCGGCCGCGCTGAGGCCCCCCTGGAACTGGTAGTAGTCGTCGGAATCGAGCAGGTCGTGCTCCCGGTTGTCCTGGTTGTGCAGCACCACCTGCACCGAGGCCAGGCGCCGTTCCAGGCCGGCCCGATCGGCCATGGCGTCGATGGCCCCGCCGCTGGCCCCATCACCGGGGTCACCGTCGTAGCGCCAGGCGCTCCAGTTCAGGAAGGCGTCGCCCAGGTCAGAGCGCTCCTCCCAGTGGCCGCTGTCGATCAGACCCTGCAACCCGGCCCCGTAGGCGCCGGGCGCCGAGCCGTAGATGCGCCCCCCGTGGCCCTCCTGCCGGGCCGAGGCCGCCAGGGGGTTGTCTTCGGGGGCCTCGTCGAGGCCGGCCACCAGGTGGGTGGCCCGGTTGAACCAGCCCACCAGCTGGGGGAAGGCATCACGGAACAGGCCGGAGATGCGCAGGGTCACGTCCACCCGCGGCCGGCCGAGCAGGCGCAGGGGAATCACCTCCACGTCCACCAGGCGCCGGGTGGGGCCGTCCCAGACGGGCCGCACCCCCATCAGGGCCAGGGCCTGGCCGATGTCCTCACCGCCGTTGCGCATGGTGGCGGTGCCCCACACCGACAGGGCCAGGCTGCGCAGGTCCTCCCCCTCCTCCTGGAGGTGGAGCTGCAGCAGCAGCTCGGCGCTGCGCCGCCCCAGGTCCCAGGCGGCCTCCGTCGGCAGGCCACGCAGATCGAGCAGATCCGCCAGCTGGCCCGTGATTCCGAGGTGGACGTGAGCC
>NZ_JAYGHZ010000305.1:0-8753 GCF_034931285.1 Synechococcus sp. BA-120 BA3 | reverse complement strand
ACCCGGGGGGCGGCCGCACCGCCGGCCGGGTCGGCAGGCAGGGTCAGCCCGCGCCAGACCTGACCCGCCAGGGCGAGGAGCAGGGCCAGCAGGGCCGCCAGCACCAGGGGCCAGAACACCGGGGCCAGTCCCTGGGGCCAGAAGCCCGGCACCGAAAGGTCCCCCTCGCCGTTGCGCCGCCAGAGTTCGCGCAGCTTCAGCCGCAGGGAGGCCAGCACGGCCCGCAGGGCCTGGGCGAGTCGGCCCCAGGGGTTCGCGTAGGGCGCCGGCAGATCGGAGGGTGGCGGAACCGGATCAGCCATGGACGCCGGACACGGGGAGCAGGCTCAGGAGTCGTTGCGGCGGCGCAGCAGGGCCAGGGGGTTGCGGGGGCGCTGGGGCGGCGGCGGCTCCTTGGGGGAGCCCTCCGGCCTGGAGTCGTCGTGCAGCAGGCTGGGATCGGCCCCCTGGCCCTGGGAGAAGCGCTCCACCTGGGCCGCGTCGGGGGTGGGCTCCTTGACCCCGCAGACCTCCCGGTACATGGCGTCGTACTCCAGGGCGGAGCGGTTCCAGCTGAAGTCGGTGGTCATGGCCCGCCGCTGCAGCTCCTGCCAGCTGGGCTCGTTGCGGTAGGCCTCCCAGGAGCGCACGATCGTCGTGTAGAAGTCGATCGCCTCGTAGCGATCGAAGCCGTAGCCGGTGCCGGTGCCGGCGGTCGGGTCGTTGGGGGGCACGGTGTCCACCAGGCCGCCGACGCGGCGCACCACGGGGATCGAGCCGTAGCGCATGGCCAGCATCTGGCTGATGCCGCAGGGCTCGAAGCGGCTCGGCATCAGGAAGGCGTCGCTGCCGGCGTAGATCAGCCGCGACAGGGCGTCGTCGTAGGTGAGGAACACGGAGAAACGCCCCGGGTGGCGGGCCGCCATCTGCCAGAGGCCCGATTCGTAGCCCCGATCGCCGGTGCCCAGCACCACGAACTGGCTGTCGCTGTAGGCCAGCACCCGGTCAGCGACCTGCAGGAGCAGGTCGACACCTTTCTGGTCCACCAGCCGGCTCACCATCCCCATCAGGTAGGAGCGGGGGCTGACGTTCAGGCCCATCCGTTCCTGCAGGAGCCGCTTGCAGGCGCTGCGGCCGCTGAGGTCGCCTGAGGAGAAGGGGGCGGGCAGGGTGGCGTCGGTGGCGGGATTCCAGTCCTCGGTGTCGATGCCGTTGAGGATGCCGCGCAGCTTGCCGCTGATGAAGTTGAGCAGGCCGTCGATACGCTCGCCGTATTCGGGAGTGCGGATCTCCATCGCGTAGGTGGGCGAGACCGCATTCACCCGGTCGGCATAGAGGAGGGCCGCCGCCATGGTGTGGTCGCCCTGCATGTACCAGGGGCACCAGGTCATGCGGTCCAGCTTCCAGCGCCAGGGGCCCTGGTAGCGGAGGTTGTGGATGGTGAACACCGTGCTGATCTCCGGGTCCTGGTGCATCCACACCGGGATCATCCCCGTGTGCCAGTCGTGGCAATGGAGAACCTGGGGCTTCCAGCCGCCGTTCCAGGCGAATTCGGCACTGGCGTTGGCAAAGAAGGTGAAGCGCCAGTCCTCATCTTCGCCGCCATAGATGCGCTCCGGATCGAATACCGGATGGCCCACCAGATAGATGGTCAGACCACTGGTCGGATGGCGGGTTTCGTAGATGGCGAAATCGGTGCCCATGGCGTGGCCACGCCACATCGGCTCGGCTGGAATCTCCAGCCGGCTCCACAGTTTTCCGTAGCCCGGCATAATGATCCGGACGTCGTGCCCCAGTGCCGCCAGGGCCGGTGGCAGGGAGCCGACCACGTCGCCCATGCCTCCCACCTTGATCATGGGAGCGCACTCCGCAGCGGCAAACAGAACCCTCATCCGTGCTCGATGGCTGGTGCGCCTGGAACTCTACGGGCTGCCAAGGAACGCTCCGGCGGCCGCAGGCAGCGGACTCAGGGCAGCACCGTCACCGGGGTGCCGAGCTGCACCATCTCGAACAGCTCCCTGACGTCTTCATCGAACAGCCGCACGCAACCATGGGACACGGCAGCGCCGACACTGTCGCGATGGGGCGTGCCATGGAAGCCGGAGCTCACGCAGCCCTTCACCTCCAGGTGTTCCTGGCCGTTGAAGCCACGCCGGCCCTTGCAGTCACGGTGGAAGCCGATCCAGCGGGAGCCGAGGGGATTGGCGGGGCCGGGGGGGATGCGCACCCCCTTGGCGGGGTGCTCCCAGACCGGGTAGGCGGTCTTTTCGATCACGCTGAACGACCCCACTGGCGTTTCCCAGCCGGGCATGCCCACCCCCACCCGGAAGCGGCGCCGTTCCCGGTCCCCCTCCATCACCTTCAACAGCCGCTGGCGGCGGTCCAGGATCAGCTGCAGCGGGGGGGAGGCGGGCTCCGCCGTCGTCGCTGCCGGATCAGGAAGGGCAGCCGTTGGGTCGGTGCCGGCAGCGGCGGCGATCGCAGGGTCCACCGACCATCCGGAGACAACGCTGAACAGGGCCAGAGCCAGGGGCAGGATGGCTTGGCGGGTCACGGTGTGGTCGGCCGGGATCAGACTCCTCATCTGAGGTTAGCGAGCTGGACGCAGCCACGGGCCGGGGCCATAGTCGGAGCAGAGCAGGGAACGCGTTAACATCCGCCCCATCACGACCGATGGCACATCCGGTCGCCGCCATCACGTCTGCCGTCCTGTTCATGGGTCTGGAGATCGCCGCCCCATCCCTTGGCGCTCCAGACCAGCACCACGGCCTTCTCTACAGCTACAAGAACGACACCGTCCCTGCCCGCTGCTCGCGCAGCTTCTGGCTGCTCCAGAAGAGCAAGAAAGTGTGGTTCCTCGTCGATGAGCACCACAAGGACAGGGACACCGTGCCCGCCTTCTTCTACCGGGGCCGGAGAATTCTCTACCGGGGCGACCTGCGCTCACTCCCCCCGGAACGGAGAAAAGCCCTGGAGGCGAACAGCATCGTCTGGGGCCAGTCCGTCGCCCATGGCTGGGGACGGGGGCCGAATGGGACCAACTACTACCTGCATCTGTGGACCCGCTGGTCGATCTTCCAGCCCGCCCGTTGCCATCCCGAGTACTTCACGATGACCTTCCTGTCCCCCCATCGGCGCTGAGGGGGTGGCACAGGGACAGGCCGTTGGTCGCTGTGTCGATCCGGCGGTAGCGGATCGTCCATCCGTAGGCGCTGCGCAGCTTCAGGAGCATCACCAGGCCCCAGTGGGCGTCCCTGGCGAGGGGATCCTGCGCGCTGGCTTCCATCGCCTGCTCCACGGTCGCCAGGGCGGCCTCGAAGTCGAAGGGGGCCCCCTGGTCGAGGATCTGCACGCAGAACCCCTGGCTGGTCACCTGCACCGACAGCTGGACCGGCGGCGGCGGGTCCAGATCGGCGTGGGCATGGCGCACCGCATTGGTGAAGCCCTCGACAAGGGCCAGCTGGGCCTGCATCCAGAGCTCCGCAGGCACGGACGGATCGCTCAGCTGGCCGAACCAGCTGAGCACCGTCTCGATCTCATCGAGATCACTGCGGACGCTGAGCCGGCCGAGGGGCCGATCGAATTCCGAAGCCTGGGGCAGATTCATGCGGCCCCGGAATTCTTGCTGAACAGCACAAGAAAGGTTCGGAGGATCAGCTTCAGGTCGTAACCCAGGCTCCAGTTCTGCTGATAGCGCAGATCCAGCCGGATCACATCATCGAAATCCCGGATCGAGGAGCGGCCGCTCACCTGCCATTCCCCACTCAGGCCAGGCCGCACATCGAACCGCTGCCAGCTGGGAATGGCATAGCGACGCACCTCATCCGGGGTGGCGGGCCGGGTGCCGATCAGGCTCATGTCGCCGATCAGCACATTCCAGAACTGGGGCAGTTCATCGAGGCTGGTCTTGCGCAGGATCCGGCCCACGCGGGTGATTCTGGGGTCATTGTCATTCTTGAAGAAGGCCCCCTGGGCCTGGTTCTCCACACGGTCCTTCAGGCGTTCGGCATCGCTGACCATCGAGCGGAACTTCCAGATCCGGAAATGGCGGCCCATCCAGCCGCAGCGCACCTGACTGAACAGGATCGGCCCCGGGCTGTCCAGGCGGATCGCCAGGGCGATGGGCAGGAACAGCAGCGCCGTGACCCCCAGCCCCACCAGGGCACCGCCGACATCCAGGCACCGCTTGACGGCGGAGCGCACCGAGGGGTGGGTGAGCGGCGGCCGCTGGTCCTCCGTACGGGACAGCTGGGGCAACAGCCCTTCGGAATGGGGGGTGATCGGCAGGACCTTCTCCAGTCCCGTCATCTGCAGGGCCAGGAACACCTGACGGTTCAGGCTCCAGGCCGCCAGGGGCAGCGCGCGCTCCTGGGCCGTCTTGATGGCGCCCACCAGGGCACCGATGCCGCTGCTGTCCATGAAGTCGATGCCCTGACAGTCAATCAGGATGTCGCCTGGCTTTTCGTTCAGTAGGGAGCCGATGGATGATCGCAGTTCGGCGCCACTCTGGGCATCAAGCAAACCTGAAGGGTTCAGGATGGATAGATCATCCACACATGAAATCTCGAATCTCATTGAGCTTACAATTCCTGCAGGATTGTGGCTTCCGCCATCGGTCAGCCCGCCTCGGCGTGGCGTGCGGCTGGTTGGGCCCGGGCTTCTCCAACCTGCGTTTGGGCGTGTCAAGGTCCGGATGGGGCCGGAGCGTCTTCCGGGATGCAGCGCTAAGGTTTGTGAATCACACGGTGAAGCGTGCGGATCCGACCATGGTCACGATTGAAGAGCTCCGCCAGCAGTCCCTGCCTTTCGTTGCCGCCGACCGAGACGGCTGCATCGT
This sequence comes from Synechococcus sp. BA-120 BA3, assembly GCF_034931285.1. Taxonomy (NCBI): domain Bacteria; kingdom Bacillati; phylum Cyanobacteriota; class Cyanophyceae; order Synechococcales; family Synechococcaceae; genus Synechococcus; species Synechococcus sp. BA-120 BA3. The sequence continues at coordinate 3,937 of NZ_JAYGHZ010000305.1, read as the reverse complement.
GGAAATCAACGACCTGTTTCAAGCCACCTATGGATGGACATTGGCGGATCTGGAAGGTCAGTCCCTTTCCATGATTCTCCCCGACTCCTTCCGGGACGCCCATCACCTCGGATTCTCACGTTTTCAGATCGTTGGCGAATCCCAGATTCTCAACCATCCCCTGCAGCTGATGACGATCTGCAAGGATCAACAGGCCATCAATTCCGAGCATTTCATTGTGGCCGAACGGCGGGGGGATGGCTGGATCTTTGCGGCGACCCTGCGTCCGCTCAGCTGAGTCTGGAATGGCCGATCTGGAGCTCGTCACCCAATTGCGCACCACCCTCGGGCGGCTGGAAGCGGCGCTCGGGGCCGTTGAAGAAGGCCTCGCCTTCACCGACCTCGATGGAATCGTCGAGTGGACCAATGCCTCCTTCGATCGCTTCGTGGGCCTCTCGCGTCTGCAGTGCCTGGGCCGCTCCCTGAGCGGGATCCTTCCCGACCGCCAACCCCAGGCAACGGCCGAGCCCCAGGCCGGCGAGCCCTTCTGGAGCCAGGCTCCCGAGGGCACCAGCACCTGGGAGCTCACCAGCGCCCCACCCCGGCGGGTCATCGAGGTGTCGTGGGCCACCGTCAACGTCCCGAGCAGGCCCTCCCTGGTCTTCACCTTCCGGGATCAGAGTGCGATCGTCCAGGCCAAGTACAGGCTGATTGACGCGCGCGATCAGCTGGAGCAGCAGGTTGCCCAGCGAACCCGTGAGCTGCGGCAGGCACGGGATGAAGCCCTGGCGGCCAGCCAGTCGAAGACACGCTTTCTGGCCACGATGAGCCATGAGATCCGCACCCCGCTCAACGCCGTGATCGGGATGAGTGACCTGCTGCTGGCCAGTCCCATGGACGAACGCCACCGGGAGATGATCCAGACCATTCACGAGAGCGGCGATTATCTGTTGAATCTGGTCAATGACATCCTCGATACTTCCCAGATCGAGACCGGTCGTCTGGCGCTGAACCCCAGGACTTTTGATCTCCATTCCTTGCTGGATGATGTGCTCAACCTGTTTCGGCATCAGGCTTCCATCCGTCAGCTTGATCTGCAGCTCAGCCTGTCGCCGGGTGCGCCGCAATGGTTGATCGGTGACGATCTCAAGCTGCGCCAGATTCTCTTCAACCTGCTGGGCAATGCCTGCAAATACACCAACCATGGAGAGATCCGCCTGGTCGTCGAGGCGACCCGCACGTCGGCGGAGGCGGTGGGCCTGTTGTTTCGTGTCTCGGACACGGGAATCGGCATCGCCCCCACCGCGCTGCCGTTCATCTTCGAGGAGTTCGTCGGGCATGCCAACCCGGAGCAGACCAGCCAGAGTGCCGGACTCGGCCTGGCGATCTGCTCCCGCCTGTGCCAGCTGATGGCCGGTGAGATCACGGTGGAATCCAGCCTCGGGAAAGGCAGCTGTTTTTCGGTCCGCCTGCCCTTCGCTGTAGCCTCGAAGAGCCAGCAGCAGCCGCTTCAGATCATCCCTTCTCATGGTGTTGATCCCGGGCTGAGGATCCTGGTGGCCGACGACAACCGCGTCAACTAACGCGTGCTGGAGCTGATGCTGGCCAGGCTGAATCTGTCGGCCAGGTTGGTGGGTGATGGCGACGCCGCACTCGAGAGCGTCAGAAGCGAGCCCTTCGATCTGGTGATCATGGATGTGGAGATGCCCCGTCTGGATGGCATCTCAGCGGCCCGTGAGCTGCGCCATGAAGGCTATTCCGAGGTGTACATCATTGCCTTGACGGCCTATTCCTTCAGCTCCCATCGCCAGGAGTGCGACGCGGCCGGCATGAACGACTTTCTCTCCAAACCGCTGCGTTTCGTGGATCTCTGTGCTGCCCTGGATCGCTTCCAGGAGTGGCGCCGCGCCAGGCACGCTGACCCGGGCGGCCCGCCCTAGGCCGGCGCCATGCCCGACAGCCTGGCCTGGGTCAGGGCCGTCTCGGCCCGTCGGAACAGGTCCTTGAAGCTGCTGTCGTCATCGCCCAGCGAGGCGACACCGACGCTGATGTCCAGCGGAAGGCGGACGCCGTCCACCAGCCAGCCATCGAGGACCAGGGCGGCCCGGATCTGCTCCGCCAGGGCCATCCCCTTCGGGTTGTCCAGGCCGGGGCGCAGCACGGCGAACTCGTCGGCGGTCACCCGGCCCAGCAAGGCGCTTTCCCCCACCTGGCTCCGCAGCCGGCCGGCCAACTCCTGGAGCAGGCGATCCCCCTGGTCAGCCCCGAAGCGGGCGCAGAACGCCGCGAACCCGTCGAGGCCGAAGATCATCAGGGTGAGCGCCTCGCGGCTCTGGCAAGCCCGCTGGACCTCCCTCTGGCCCGCCTCATGGAAAGGGCGCCGGTTCTGGAGACCCGTGAGCGGACAGAGATAGCTGTTGCGCCGCGATTCCAGGTACTGCGTCACCATGCCGGCCAGATCCTTCAGGAGCTGTTGCTCCGTGCCGGCCAGCTGCCGCGGTTCACGGCTGATCACGCACAGGGTCCCGAGGTTGAAGCCGGCCCGGGTCTGCAGCGGGACGCCGGCATAGAAGCGGATGTGGGGATCCCCCGTGACCAGGGGATTGTCCTTGAAGCGGTCATCGGCGGTCGCATCACTGACGACCATCACGTCATCGGAGCAGATGGTGTGGGCACAGAAAGCCAGCTCCCGTGGTGTTTCCTTTGCGTCCAGGCCCACCCGGGAGAGAAACCATTGGCGCTGGCGATCCACCAGGGAGATCAGGGCGATCGGAACGCCCAGCATCTGGCTGGCCAGACGGGTGATGCGGTTGAAGTCCTCATCGGGCTCCGCATCGAGGATGTGCTGGTCGTCCAGCGCCGCCTGCCGCTCGGCCTCGTTGTCCGGAATCGGATAGGCGGACAACGGTCGTCGCTGCGTGGAAAGGAAGTATGGAACGGGGCCCCTCAGGACAGCCTGGGCGCCTCAGGGCAGCCAGGGCGCCTCGGAAAAGTCCGGTTCCCGTTTCTCCAGGAACGCATTGCGCCCCTCCTGGCCTTCGCTGGTCCGGTAGAAGAGGTGGGTGGCCTGACCCGCCAGCTCCTGGATGCCCGCCAGGCCGTCGGTCTCGGCATTGAAGGCGGCCTTCAGGCAGCGGATCGCCGTGGGGCTGTGCTGCAGCACCTCCCGCGCCCAGGCCACCCCCTGGCGCTCCAGGTCCTCCAGGGGCACCACCGCGTTGACCAGCCCCATGGCCAGGGCCTGGGCCGCGTCGTAGCGGCGGCAGAGGAACCAGATCTCCCGGGCCTTGCGCTGGCCCACCACCCGGGCCAGGTAGCCGGCGCCGAAGCCGCCGTCGAAGCTGCCCACCCGCGGGCCGGTCTGGCCGAACACGGCATTCTCGGCCGCCAGGCTGAGATCGCAGAGCAGGTGCAGCACCTGGCCGCCGCCGATGGCGTAGCCGGCCACCAGGGCGATCACCACCTTGGGCAGGCTGCGGATGATCCGCTGCAGGTCGAGCACGTTGAGCCGCGGCAGGCCCGAGGCGTCGAGATAGCCGCCGTCGCCGCGCACGCTCTGGTCGCCGCCGGCGCAGAAGGCCCAGACGCCGTCGGCGGCCGGCCCCTCGCCGGTGAACAGCACCACCCCGATCGAGGGGTCGTCCCGGACCCGGTTGAAGGCATCGCAGAGCTCCTGCACGGTGAGGGGACGGAAGGCGTTGCGCTTCTCGGGGCGGTTGATGCTGATCCGGGCGATCCCGTCGCCGCTGGTCTCGAAGCGGATGTCGCTGTAGCTGCCGGCGCTGGTCCAGTGCGGCGGGGCGGGGGGAACGGGGGTCATGGGGAGGGGATCGGCCCGGTGGCCAGGGGATCGGCCAGATCTGCGGCCATTGTGCGCAGCCGCTGCCGCAGGGCCGCATCCCGGCGCCGGTCGGTGGTCACCACCAGCAGGGCCAGCGGCTGGGCCAGGGCCCAGGCC
>NZ_JAYGHZ010000304.1:0-8793 GCF_034931285.1 Synechococcus sp. BA-120 BA3 | reverse complement strand
CAGGGTGGTGCGGGAGGCCGTGATCCGATCGAGGGAACGCTGGATCGCCGCTTCGGTTTCATTGTCGACGGCGGCGGTGGCCTCATCCAGCACCAGCACCGGTGGATCCTTGAGGATGGCCCGGGCCCGGGCGATGCGCTGGCGCCGGCCCCCGGCCAGGCGCAGCACCGGGCCCCCGTGGCGGACCACGTGGGTCAGGGCCACCCGCTGGGCCCGCCCCAGGGCGAACACCGGACTGCACGCCTCCCCCACCGGCGGCAGCTGGGCCGGATCCCCCACGAACACCAGCCGTGTGCCGTAGGCCTGGGCGCAGCGCAGGGTGATCTCCAGCAGGCCGCCATCCACCATGGAGGCCTCGTCGACCAGCACCAGGCCGAGGTTCTCCAGGGCCAGGGCGGTCTGCAGGGTCTCCTCACAGCGCTCCCGGTCCCCCTGCCGCTTCAGCTTCAACCGCAGCAGCCGGTGGATGGTGGAGGGGTACCAGGTGGGGTGCAGACCCGCCAGGGCCAGGTGGTGGCGCAGCACGCCCACCGCCTTGTGGGTGGGGGCCACCACGGTCCAGCAGAGGCCGGCCCGCTCCGCCTGGGCCAGGAACCGCATCGACAGGAAGGTCTTGCCGGTGCCCGCATAGCCCTCCAGCACGAACGGCACCCCACCGGCCGGGGCCTCCAGCCAGTCGGCGAAGGCGGCGGCCGCCCGCTGCTGGTCGTCACTCAGGCCGGCGTGATCGCTCACCCCAGCGGCAGCCAGCCGGCGCCCTGGGCGATCTGCAGCGGTGAGCCCAGCAGGGCCAGGCCCGGCAGGGCCACCAGGGGCCCGATCAGGCTGCCCACCAGCACCTCCGCACGGGTGTGGCCGAGGTTCTCCTTCAGGGGGCGCAGCACCGGGGACCCCTCCGGCGGGCCGTCCTGGGGATGGGTGTCCCAGAGCCCGTCGGGGAGGCCGTTCACCCGCTGGGCCGTCAGTCCGGCGGCCCGCCGCACGCCGCTGGCGTCGTAGAGCACGACGAAACAGAGCACGGCCGCCAGGGCGAACAGGGGATCGGCGAATCCCAGCTCCCAGCCCAGGCCGGCGGCGGTGCCCGTCATCAGGGAGGAGTGGCTCGAGGGCATGCCCCCCGTCTCGATCAGCACCGCCGGGCGCCAGCGGCGATGCACCACCAGCTCGATCAGCAGCTTGGAGAGCTGGGCCACGCCGCAGGCGACCAGGCCCCAGGCGAGCACGCCGTTGGCCAGCAGCTCGCCCAGCGCATCGAGGGCACCGATGGCCATGCTCATCGGTCGCGACTGGTGATGTAGTCGGCCAGGGCCAGCAGGGGGGCGGCCTTGGCGCTCCAGGGCTCCAGCACCGCCTTGGCTTCGCTCACCAGGGCATCGGCGCGCCGGCGGGACTCCTCCAGGCCCAGCAGCTTGGGGTAGGTGGTCTTGTCGGCGGCCAGGTCCTTGCCCGCTGTCTTGCCCAGCACGTCGCTGCTGGCGGTGACATCGAGGATGTCGTCGATGATCTGGAAGGCCAGGCCGATGCCGCGGGCATAGGTGCGCAGGGCCGTCAGCAGCTCTTCGGAGGCCCCGGCGATCAGGGCGCCGGAGATCACGCAGGCCCGCAGCAGGGCGCCGGTCTTGTGGAGGTGGATGTATTCGAGGGTGTCGAGATCCACCTGCCGGGCCTCGCACTCCAGGTCCACCACCTGGCCGCCCACCAGGCCGGGGGCGCCGGAGGCCAGGGCCAGCTCGCCCACCACCTGCAGCAGCCGTTCGGGGGGAACCCCCGGGCTGCGCAGGGCCACCATCTCGAAGGCGCGGGTCAGCAGAGCATCGCCGGCCAGGATCGCCTTGGCCTCGCCGTACACCTTGTGGTTGGTGGGCCGGCCCCGGCGCAGGTCGTCGTTGTCCATGGCGGGCAGGTCGTCATGGATGAGCGACATGGTGTGGATCATCTCCATCGCCACCGCCGTCGGCATGGCCAGATCGGCGTCGCCGCCCGCCAGCTCGCAGGCCGCCAGTGTGAGGATCGGCCGCAGGCGCTTGCCGCCCGCCAGCAGGGAGTAGCGCATCGCCTCCCGCAGCGACTCGGGACGTTCCGGGCCGAGGGAACTCTCCAGGGCGCTCTCCACCCGCCAGCGGGCCGCCTCCAGATAGGCGGTGAAGTCGAAAGCCGTGCTCACCGCCGGGGCCATGGGGTCCTGAGTGTTGGCGTGTTGGCGCGGATTCTCTCAGGCCGCGGTCCAGGCGCCGCCGCCTTGATGTTTCGACACGATACGGATCCTCCGGTGAAGCCCGGTGAAGGCGCCCGGTCCGGGAACCCCAGCGCCGCCATGCTGGCGGCAGTGACGCTGTTGCGCGCGATGCAGGCCCCCCTGGACAGCGAGCCGGACCTGGTGCCCCTGATCTGCGGCAGCCTGTCCGCTGTCCTGCTGGCCGGTCTGCTACTGGCGTCGGGTCTGGTGCGGATCGGCGAGGGTGTTCCCCTGCTGGTGGGCTCCGGCGACCCCCACGACGCCACCCGCTCCACGGCCTCCCGGCCCTGAGCGCATTCGCCGCCCGGGGGCCGTCAAGGCGGGGCTCAGGGGCTCAGATCCGCCAGCTCCGCGGTGTCGAGCCCGTGGCGCTCACACCAGGCCAGCACGGTGTTCACCAGCAGCATCGCCACCGTCATCGGCCCCACCCCACCGGGCACCGGCGTGATCGCCGCCGCCAGCGGTTCGACCGTCTCGTAGTTCACATCGCCGCAGAGCCTTCCCTCCAGGCGGTGGATGCCCACATCCACCACCACCGCCCCCGGGCGGACATGCTGGGCGCCGACCAGCTGGGGGCGTCCCGCCGCCACCACCAGGATCTCGGCCTCCCGGGTCACCTCGGCGAGGTGATGGGTGCGCGAGTGGGCCATGGTGACGGTGGCATCGGCGGCCTGGAGCATCAGGGCCATCGGCTTGCCCACCAGGATGCTGCGGCCGACCACCACGGCCCGGGCGCCGGCGATCGGCACGTCGGCCCTGCGCAGCAGGGCCATCACCCCGGCCGGTGTGCAGCTGCGGGGACCCCGCTCCCCCTTGAGCAGGCGACCCAGGTTGAGGGTGTGCAGACCGTCGGCGTCCTTGTCGGGGTCGATCGCCGCCAGCAGCGGACCCTCGTCCAGGCCCTGCGGCAGGGGCAGTTGCAGCAGGATGCCGTCGACCGTCGGGTCGGCGTTGAGGCGCGCGATCAGGGCCAGCACCTCCTCGGCCGGCGTGTCCGCCGCCAGATGGCCGCCATGGCTGCTGATGCCGACACGGCGGCAGGCCTTCTCCTTGTTGGCCACGTACACACCGCTGGCGGGGTCATCGCCCACCCGCAGGACCGCCAGGCCGGGGGGCCGCCCCGCCACCGCCAGCCCATCGGCGATGACGGCGTTCAGTCGACCTTCGATCTCCGCCGCCAGTCGCCTGCCATCGAGAAGGGTGGCCATCGGGGGGGAGCGTTGCCGATCCCCAGCATGCACCGACAGCACCTGGAGGGCGACCCTCAGGCGTTGGTTAGCCTGGACCGATGAGATTCGGGCTGCGGCGGATCAGGGGACTGTGGCGCCACTTGCTGCGGCTCGAGCGTCCCCGCCAGGCCCTGGTGGCCTGGCGCCCCGGGGGTGGGTTGCTCGTGCTCCTGCTCTGTCTGCTGGTGGCCCTGCTCTCCAGCTGGCCCTGGCTGGTGGAGCCGAACCTGCGCCCCGGCATGCCGGCCCCGTTCACGGCCCGCGCCCCGGCCGATGCCACGGTGATCGACAGCACCGACCTGGAGCAGCGCCGCAGCCAGATGCTGCCCCGCAGCCAGATCCAGGTGGTTGACCCCCAGGCCAGTGAGGCCCTGGTGCAGGAGCTGGAGCAGCGGCTGCAGCGGGTGCGCCTGCAGGTCGCCGACGACCAGCCCCGGCCCGATTCCCTCAATCTCACCCAGGAGGAACGCCGCTGGCTGACGGGGCTGACGCCCCCCGAGCTCATGCGCTGGAAGCTTTCCCTGCGCCGGGCCCAGCAGCGCATGCTCAGCCAAGGCGTCGTGGCCAGCCTTTCGGAGGGTCAGCTGCTCACGGCCGCCGAACTCCAGCTGCAGGACCTCTCCCCCCCCGCCCGCAGCCTGGGCAGCCGCCTGCTGGCCGCCAGCCTGCAGGGCCGCACCAACCTCCGCGGCGACAGCTTCCTCAGCCAGCGCCGCATCGAGGACCTGCTCACCCGCCAGGGGCTGCCCACGATCCGGGTGCGCAAGAACGACCTGATCACCCGGCAGGGGGAGCCGATCAGCCCCCAGGCCTTTGATGTGCTGGAGCACTTCGATCTGGTCAACCATCGCCCTCGGCCCCTGGCCTGGCTGGGCCGCTTCAGCGAGGCCCTCGCCGCCTGCGGGGTGATGCTGCTGGTCATGCGCCGCTGGCGCGCCAGCCTCGAACCCCGCCAGGCCCTGCTGGCCCTGGCCATGCTGGTGCTGGTGCAGGGGTGCAAGCTCTGGCTGGGCAGCCAGGTCAGCACCCTGGCGCTTCTGGTTCCCCCCACCCTGCTCCTCTCCCAGGGGCTGGGCACGGCCGCCGGGCTGGCCTGGCTGGCCGTGGCCGCCATGCTCTGGCCGGTGCCCGTCGAGGGCCTGCTGGTGCCCCAGCTGGGCGTGGCGGCCCTGGTGGCCGCGATCGCGGCGGTGCTGGCCGGACGCCAGCGCAACCGGGCCCAGCTGCTGCAGCTGGCCCTGCTGCTGCCCGTTGGTGCCGTGCTGCTGCAGTGGCTATTGATCCATCTCTTCCATCTGCACAGCCTCGAGGCGGGGCCGTTCAGCGGCACCGACCTGCTGCAGGAGGCCCTGCTGATGGCGGGCCTGCTGATGGCCGGTCTGCTGCTGGCGCCGCTGGTGGAGAGCTTCTTCGGCCTGCTCACCCGGGCCCGGCTGATGGAGCTGGCCGATCTGGAGCGGCCCCTGCTGCGCCGCCTGTCGATGGAGGCGCCGGGCACCTTCGAGCACACCCTGATGATCTGCGGGCTGGCCGAGGAGGGGGCCCGCGCCATCCAGGCCGATGTGGACCTGATCCGCACCGGCGCCCTCTACCACGACGTCGGCAAGCTGCACGGCCCCCAGTGGTTCATCGAGAACCAGGAGCAGGGCGCCAATCCCCACGATGAGCTGGACGACCCCTTCGCCAGTGCCGCCATCCTCCAGGCCCACGTCGACGAGGGGCTGAAGCTGGCCCGTCGTTACCGCCTGCCCCGCCCCCTGGCGGATTTCATCCCCGAGCACCAGGGCCGGCTGAAGATGGGCTACTTCCTCCACCAGGCCAAGGAGCGGGACCCTTCGGTGCGCGAAGACCAGTTCCGTTACCGCGGCCCGGCGCCCCGCAGCCGGGAGACGGCGATCCTGATGCTGGCCGACGGTTGCGAAGCCGCCCTGCGCTCCCTGCCGCCGGCCACCACCGAGGCTGAGGCCCGGGCCATGGTCCGGCGGCTGGTGGAGGCGCGTCAGAACGACGGCCAGCTCGACGGCAGCGGCATCTCCCGGGCGGAGCTGGAGCTGGTGATCCGCGCCTTTGTGCGGGTCTGGAAGCGCATGCGCCACCGGCGCATCCCCTACCCCATTCCCCCCCGCAAGGCCTTCAGCGCCTGAGCCGCCACCGGCCCAGCCAACGGCCCGCCGCCAGCCCCAGTGTCACCACCGCCAGCCCCCCCAGCAGGCTGATCAGCACCACCGCGAGCGCCTCATCGGGGCGTCCGCGCCGCAGCGCCAGGCTGATCTCCAGCATCCAGCTGCTGAAGGTGGTGAGCGAGCCGCAGAAGCCGATGCCGCCGAGCAGCAGCAGCCGGGGCCGGGGGGGTCGCAGGCCGGCGATCACGCCGATCAGGAAGGTGCCGAGCAGGTTGGCCACCAGGTCGGCTTCGATCAGCCCGGTGGGTACGCCCGCGAGGCCCTTGCCGACGTCCTCCAGGCGCCAGCGCAGCAGGGCGCCGGGCACCGCGCCGGCGGCCACCAGCAGCAGGTCCCGCGCCTCGCGGCGCAGGCTGGGGCTGCTTGGCGTAGTGGATGGCGCCATCGTTCTTCCCTAGCTGCCGCCGATGGCCAGGCCGGCGCCTGCGGCCAGCAGCCCTCCCAGCACGGAACCGCCGCAGAGCAGGACGGCCTCGCGGCGCTGGCGCTGGTGCAGGGTCGCGTGCAGTTCGGCGATCCAGGTGGAGAAGGTGCTGAAGCTGCCCAGGAAGCCCGTGCCCAGCAGCAGCAGCGTGCGGCCGGCCGCCCCTCCGCAGCTGGCCTCCAGGCTCACCAGCAGGCCGATGGCGAAGCAGGCGATCAGGTTCACCCCGAAGGTGCCCCAGTGCTTGCGGGGCAGCATCGGTTCGAAATGGTTGACCACCCGGAAGCGCAGCCAGGCCCCCGGCACCGCGCCGATCGCCACGAACAGGGCGTCGTTGTCCAGGGGCGCCGCCACTTCAGCCCTTCCCCCCGGGGCCCCGGCGGTCCCGGCCCTCCAGCAGGGCCCGCAGCTTGCGTTCCAGCACCACCGACGCCGGCACCAGCGTGATCAGGTTGGCGGCGATCACCGGACCATCGGCCCGCAGCAGGCCGTAGATCGCCCAGGCCAGCACCCCCAGCGTGAACAGGCCGTACATCCGCAGCGAGATGGCGCTGGTGTCGCCGCTGCGCACGGTCTTCAGCGCCTGGGGGAACAGGCTCAAGGTGGTGAGTACGGCGGCGCCATAGCCCAGGGCACTCACCGTGAACGACTCCATTGGCGCTGGTCGCTGTGGCCGTCAGCATGACCACATTCCGCCCATCCGGCCATGGCCCTGAGCTTCCGCGAACTGCAGCAGGGGCTGCAGGCCCCGTGGGGCCAGGAGCACGGCGACGCCGGCGGTGGTGCCGGCGCGGATTTCGATCTGCTGATGGTGCCCTCGCTCACCATGGACCCCTCCCAGCTGGCCCTGGTGACGGGGGCCCACCATTACGAGGAACGCCAGCTGTTCTCCCTGATGCGGCTGCGCAATCCGGGCGTGCAGGTGGTCTACGTGACCAGCAAGCTGCTGCCCGAACTGGTGGTGGATGCGGTCCTCGAGCTGATGCCGGGGGTGCCCACCTCCCATGCCAGGCGACGGCTGCACCTGTTCGACACCGACGACGGCTCCGCCCGGCCCCTGACCCAGAAGCTCCTGGAGCGGCCGGCCCTGCTGGGGCGGATCCGGGAGCGGCTGCGGCCCGGCCGGAGTTTCATCATCTGCTACGTGGTGACCGAGCTGGAGAAGACCCTCTCCGAGCGTCTGCAGGTGCCCCTGCTGGGCACCGACCCAGCGCTGGGCTACTGGGGCACCAAGGCGGGCAGCCGGGAGCTGTTCGCCCGCTGCGGTGTGCCCCATCCCGCCGGCACCGGGCTGGCCCACAGCTTCGACGACCTGACGGAGGCGGTGGCTGATCTGTGGGAAAGGGACCCCGGGCTGGGCAGCTGTGTGATCAAGCTGAACGAGGGCTTCAGCGGCGAGGGCAATGCCCGCCTCGATTTCACGCCCCTGGCACTGGACGGACTGGCCAGGCGGGAGCGGGTCGGGCGGCTCCGGCGGGCCCTTGAGGACCTGCCGATGCCGGCGGCCGGCTGGACGGAGCTGCTGGCCGGCCAGGGGGCCCTGGCCGAGGCCTGGCTGGAGGGCGGCGACGATCTGCGCTCCCCCAGCGTGCAGGGCACGATCCACCCCGGCGGAGTGGTGGAGGTGCTCTCCACCCACGAGCAGATCCTCGGCGGTGCCGGCGGCCAGACCTACCTGGGCTGCTGCTTCCCCGCCGCCGAGCCCTACCGGGTGGCCCTGATGGAGCACGGCATGGCCGTCGGCCGGGCCCTGGCCGCGGAAGGGGCCCTGGAGCGCTTCGGGGTCGACTTCATCGCCCGCCGCTTCGGCGCGCGCTGGGACCTGCAGGCCATCGAGGTCAACCTGCGCCAGGGGGGCACCACCCATCCCTTCATGGCCCTGCGGGCGATCACCGCCGGCAGCCTCGACCCCGCCACCGGTTGCTTCCTTTCCCCCACCGGCCAGCCGCTGCACTACCGCGCCACCGACAACCTCAGCGACCCCCGCCTGCGGGGCCTGATGCCCCTCGACCTGATCGACATCGTGGCCGAGGCCGGCCTCCACTACGACCCGGCCCGTCTGCAGGGCAGCGTCTTTCACCTGCTGGGCTGCCTCTCGGAGTTCGGCAAGCTGGGCATGACCTGCATCGGCCGGGATCCGGAGCAGGCAAGCGCCGTCTACCGCTCCACCGTGGCCGAGCTGCTGGCGGGTGCCGTCGCCCGCAGCGGCACCGGCCTGCCGGCGGCGGGCGGCTGACGCCCCGGGCGGCTCAGGGCAGGATGGGGCAGCACAGGGGGCGCATGGTCTCGATCACCGACCGCGACGACGACGGCTCCCGGCGCTCCCCCCCGCCACCGTCCCCCGGCCCGCCGCTCTGGACCAGCTGGCTGCAGATCGGCCTGAGCTCCATGCTCGCCGTGCTGTTCCTGGTGATCCTGGGGAAGACGCGGGAGCAGAGCCAGCTGCTGATGAAGCTGGAGCAGCGCCTGCAGGGACTGGAGAACAGCCGCGCCCTCGATCGCACCTCGGTGCTGGAGGAGCAGCAGCGGGCCATGGTGGAGCGTCTTCAGACGTTGGAAGCCGGGGCCCAGCGGCTGGAGGCCCTCGAGCAGCAGCAGGACGCGTGGCGTTCCGCCCTGGCCGACCTGCAGGGACGGGCGGTGCGGCGCCCCCAGCGGGATCCCGACCCCTTCCCCGCCACACCGATGCCCCGCTCCCTCATACACATCTCCGCGCCCACG
>NZ_JAYGHZ010000303.1:0-9034 GCF_034931285.1 Synechococcus sp. BA-120 BA3 | reverse complement strand
GGCCTGATCGCCGTGCTCGGCGGCCTGTCGATCGGGCTGGCGGCCGGACGCGACGACGACCGCCGGCCCTGACGCGATCAGGCGGCCGGCTCGGCGGTGCCGTCGGCGGGGACCTCGACGCCGCTCAGGGCCAGCCGCAGCAACAGGGGGGCCAGGAACGTGGTGCCGATCACCATCAGCAGGATGGCCGCCTCCAGGGGGGCTGAGAGGATGCCGGCCTGGCTGCCCAGGCCCAGGAAGATCAGGCCCACCTCGCCGCGGGGCATCATCCCCAGGCCCACCACCAGACGGTTGGTCTTCTGCACGCTGAGGTAGCTCCAACCGGCGGCCACCTTGCCGGCCACCGCAACGGCCAGGAGGAACAGGGCCACGATCAATCCTTCGCGATTGGCGGGGTTGAAGGGATTCATCACCGACAGATCGAGGGCGCTGCCGATCAGGACGAAGAACACCGTGGCGAACAGGGCCACCAGGGGCTTCACCGACTGCTGGATCGCCCTGGTGTGCTTCGAGGCGCTGAGGATCAGGCCCGCCGCGAAGGCGCCCAGGGCCGCCTCCAGGCCGATCGCCTCGGCGGCGAAACAACACAGGCCCAGCACCACGAAGCCGGCCACCACCACTTCCCCCGGGGCCCTGAGGCGGTCGACGACCCAGTCGAAGGCCGGTGCGGCGGTGCGGCTCAGGAGCAGGGCGATCGCCACGAACACCGTTGCCGCCAGCACCAGCTGCAGGATCGGACCGGCGGAGAGCGACCCGTCAGCGGCCAGGGCCACCACCACCGCCAGGATCACGATGCCGAAGATGTCATCGAGCACGGCGGCGCCGATGACGGTCTGGCCCTCCCGGGTCTTGAGGAACTTCAGCTCCCCGAACACGCTGGCGGTGATGCCGATGCTGGTGGCGGTCATCGAGGCGCCGGCGAACACCGCGGGGAACAGTGGCACATGGAAGAGGTAGTACAGGCCGGCCGTGCCCAGGGAAAAGGGCAGCAGCACACCGGTGACCGCCACGGTTGTGGCCTGCTGGCCCACCGCCATCAGCTCGTCGAGTTCACTCTCCAGACCGGTGAGGAACAGCAAGGCATAGAGACCGAGCTTGGCGGTGGCCTCCAGGGAGGGAAAGCTCTCGGTGTAGATCCCGGCCACCGTGTCGGAGCTGACCCCGGCGCAGTTGCCGATCAGCGCGAGCATCCCCTGGTTGAGCTCGGCATGGACGGCTGGCGGAAGGATCAGGTGCAGGCCGGTGACGCCGATCAGAACGCCCGCCACCAGTTCCCCCAGGATCGTGGGCAGCTTGAGGCGGGCCATCAACTCCGCCAGGGCACGGGCCGCCAGGAAGATGACCAGATAACGGCCCACTTCCAGCAGCGTTTCCACCGTCTCGATCTGGGTGCTGCCGACTTTTAGCAGCAGGCTGGGCGCGACCATGAATCGAAACAATGGCCAACGGACGCTAAGGGCGTCGGCGTTGGTCACGTGTTCCGTTGCTGATCTCCCAACAGGCCGGGCGAGGGGAATGGCAACCACCGCTACGGTCTTGGGACGCACGGCAAGACCTGTGCCCGAGGGACCACCGCGCGCCGACCGCCATGACCGACCAGCAACCCCGCAACCTGAGCCTGCCCACGCCCGGGTGCTTCGCGGACCCCGACCGCAGCGGACTGACGGCGACGGACGTGTTCGAGGGCATGACCGAGCACCTCTTCTACACGCTGGGCAAGCTCGCTCCCACCGCCAGCCGCCACGACCTTTACATGGCGCTCAGCTACGCCGTGCGTGATCGGCTCATGACCCGCTACCTGGCCGGCATCGAGGCCATCAGCGCCAGCCCCAAGCGGATCGTCGCCTACCTGTCGGCCGAGTTCCTGATCGGCCCCCAGCTCGGCAACAACCTGCTGATGCTCGGCATCCAGAAGGAGGCCGCCGAGGCCCTGCGCCAGTTCGGCATCAACGACATCGAGGAGATCCTCGACGTGGAAGAGGAACCGGGCCTGGGCAATGGCGGCCTCGGTCGTCTGGCCGCCTGCTTCCTTGAATCCCTCGCCACCCTCGAGATCCCCGCCACCGGCTACGGCATCCGCTACGAGTTCGGCATCTTCGACCAGCTCATCCGCGACGGCTGGCAGGTGGAGATCACCGACAAATGGCTCAAGGCCGGCTGGCCCTGGGAGATCCCCCACCCCGACCAGGCCTGTTTCGTCGGCTTCGGCGGCCACACCGAGAGCTACCGCGACCAGAACGGCGCCTACCGGGTGCGCTGGATTCCCGCCGAGCACGCCATCGGCGTTCCCCACGACGTGCCGGTGCTGGGCTACCGGGTCAACACCTGCGACCGGCTGCGCCTCTGGCGCGCCGATGCCACCGAATCCTTCGACTTCTACGCCTTCAACAGCGGCGACTACTACGGCGCGGTGGAGGAGAAGGTGGGCTCCGAAACCCTCTGCAAGGTGCTCTATCCCAACGACGGCACCGCCAAGGGCCGCCAGCTGCGCCTCAAGCAGCAGCACTTCTTCGTCAGCTGCTCGCTGCAGGACATGATCCGCAGCCTTGATGCCCGCGGCATTCCCGTCCAGGAGTTCCCCGACCACTGGGCCATCCAGCTCAACGACACCCACCCCTCCATCGCCGTCGCCGAGCTCATGCGGCTGCTCCTCGACGACAAGCACCTCGAGTGGGACGCCGCCTGGGCCATCACCACCGCCTGCCTCTCCTACACCAACCACACCCTCCTGCCCGAGGCCCTCGAAAAGTGGGGCCTCGATCTGTTCGGCTCCCTGCTGCCCCGCCACCTCGAGCTGATCTTCGAGATCAACCGACGCTTCCTCCAGCAGGTGCGCCTCAAGTACCCCGGCAACGACGCCGTGCTGCGCCGCCTCTCGATCATCGATGAATCGGGCGACAAGGCCGTCCGCATGGCCCACCTCGCCACCGTCGGCTCCCACCACGTCAATGGCGTCGCCGCCCTCCACAGCGCCCTGGTCAAGCAGGACCTCTTCCCCGAATTCGCCGCCCTCTGGCCCGAGAAGTTCACCAACGTCACCAACGGCGTCACCCCCAGGCGCTGGGTCGCCCTGGCCAATCCCCAGCTCTCGGCCCTGCTCGACGCCTCGATCGGCGACGGCTGGGTGCGCAACCTCGACGAGCTGCGCCAGCTGGAGCGCTACGCCGACGACAGCGGCTTCCTGGAGCACTGGGGGGCCACGAAGCTGTCGGTGAAGCGCCATCTCACCCACTACATCCATCGCCACACGGGCGTCCTGGTGGATCCCGCCTCGGTGTTCGACGTGCAGGTGAAGCGGATCCACGAGTACAAGCGCCAGCACCTCAATGCCCTCCAGGTGATCGCCCAGTACCTGCGCATCAAGAACGGCCTCGCGGGCGGCATGGCCCCCCGCACCGTGATCTTCGGCGGCAAGGCGGCCCCCGGCTATGCCATGGCCAAGCTGATCATCCGCTTCATCAACGGCATCGCCGATGTGGTGAACGCCGATCCCGACATGGACGGCCGCCTGAGGGTCATCTTCCTGGCCGATTACAACGTCAAGCTCAGTGAGCGCGTCTACCCCGCCGCCGACCTCTCCGAGCAGATCTCCACCGCCGGCCTCGAGGCCTCCGGCACCGGCAACATGAAATTCATGATGAACGGCGCCCTCACCATCGGCACCCTCGATGGCGCCAACGTCGAGATCCGTGAGCAGGTCGGCGACGACAACTTCTTCCTCTTTGGCCGCACCACCGAAGGCATCGCCGAACTCAAGACGCAGGGCTACCGGCCCTGGGAGCTGATCGGCTCCACCCCGGAGCTGCCGGAGGTGCTGCACCTGATCGAGAGCGGCCACTTCAGCAACGGCGACAAGGAGCTGTTCCGTCCCCTGCTGGAGAATCTCACCGGCCGCGACCCCTTCTTCGTCCTGGCCGACTTCGCGGCCTACATGAAGGCCCAGCAGGACGTGAGCGAGGCCTGGAGCGACCGCCCACGCTGGAACCGGATGTCACTGCTGAACACGGCCCGCAGCGGGCTTTTCTCCTCGGATCGCTCGATCCGGGAGTATTGCGAGCGGATCTGGCAGGCGGAGGAGTTCCCCGTGACCATCACCTGCGAGATCGACGAGGCCCCGGCCAAGGGCCGCCGGCTGCCGGCCGCCCAGTGATGGGGGCCGGGGCGGGTCAGCCGCCCCGGTGATCGGGCAGGTCGGGGGTCTGGTGCAGCAGCCGGTTGAGGCGCAGGCGATCGGCGTTGAGGGGGTCGGGGGCCAGTTCACCGGCGACCTCGCGGAAGGTCTGCTCGACGGGCTCGGGCACCCTCACGTCGAAGATGCGCTCCATCAGGGCTTCGATGGAGAAGAGGTGGGCGTTGATGTTCTCCAGATCGGCCATGGCCTGCTGGATCGCCTCGATTTCCGGGGGTGCGTCGGCGCTGGCGTCGGCTGAGGCAGCTTCAGGGGCCGCGGGGGTGGGGGGCGTGTCACCGTCGCCGTGCTGCTTCTGGAGCTCCTCCAGGACCCGGCCAGCGAGGGTGCGGAACGACTGCAGCGCCGCCCAGTTGAGCTCCTGCTGCTGACGCAGGCTGGGATTTTCTCGGATCAGCCGGTCGTGTTCCCGATAGAACCGCTGGCAATCAGGACATTGGCAGGGCTCTTCTGGCACCGCGTCCCTTCTTTCATTCAATGGTCATCATGGCACCGACCGGGAACAGCGGGGCAAAGTGCAGCGCCGGCGCCGAACCGCTCAGGCGGCCATCGGGTCCTGATCGGAGGGCTCCCCAGCCTCATGGAGCAGGGGCAGGGGAATCTCGATCGAACTGACCACCTGGATCACGTCGCGCAGACGCATGGAATCGGCAAACCAGCCCATGGCCTGCTCCACGTCGCCGCGGCGCTCGGCGTCCCCGGCCTGTTCCTCATGGGCATCGGCCAGCAGGGCCAGCCAGCAGAGGCAGCGGGCCTGCACCACCGAGAGATCCAGCTCATCGGGATGGGCGTGGGCGATGTTCTCGCTCTCCTGTTGCACCAGCAACCGCAGGCGCAGGTCGTGAAGCTGGGTCATCCGCTGCTGACGACTGGAGCCACGCTAGCGGGAGCGTCCGCTTTGGGAAGCCCACCAGCGGTAGCGCTCGTTACGGCCCAGGCCAGGGATCAGTTGCCGGCGTAGGCGATGCCGGCCTCCACCTCGGCGATCGCCTGGTTCACCAGGTTGATCGCCCGGTCGCGGTGCCCACCTTTGTTGGGGGCGGCCATCTGCAGGGACGAGCGGGCGCTGAACAGGGCATTCAGGGCGTTCTGCATGTTGGGCTGCTGGGCCACGGCCACGCCCGAGGCGACGGCCGCACCGGCGAGGAAGGCGACGGGGATGGCCAGCCAGGGGGAGAGCAGGGGACGGGGAGCCACGGCCTTAAGAAAATCTCAAGGAAATCTAGGCCGGCCGGGGGAACGGGGCTGGCGGGACTTGAACCCACGACCTACGGTTTAGGAAACCGTCGCTCTATCCGGCTGAGCTACAGCCCCCGGCGATCAATTATGAGGGCTGCCGGGATCCGGGATGGCCAGCCCCGTGAGAACCCAGTGGCCGCCTGGCCTCGGTCGCCAGGGGCAGAGGCGGGATTTGCGGGTTCGTGGACATGGACCCGGGAATTCTGTGAAACGGGTGAGAGGTGGTAGTATTTCAACGGTATGACTCCTTCCCTCCTACCCACCATGCTTTCGCTCAGATCGCCTATAGGCCTTGGGGCTGCGCTCAGCGCAAGCCTGGCCGCCTCTTTCCTTTCCGCCACCCCGGCCCAAGCCCAGGTGGTCAACGCCCCCTCCGGCGGGTTCCCCGGCGGCGTTGAAGGCACCGCCGTCGTCCAGCAGTGCGGCAACAGCACCGTGGCCGGCACCACGATCTTCAGCGGATCGTTCGCCTGTCAGATCGGCGACAAGATCTACAGCAACTTCTTCCTGACCAACGACACCAACGTTGCTCTTGGCGATGCTGCCTTCCTCTTCCAGAACGTCGGCGCCAACCACACCCTGGCCGCTTTCGGTGCCTTCCTGCCCGGCACCTATACGTTCGGCTACACCATGACGGTGTTTGACGCCGTCAACACCGGCCAAAGCCTGGCGAGCATCCGTACCGATGCCCTCAACTCGGCCGTGGGCGACAACGTTCCCGCCTGGACCAAGACCCTGACCGCCCTCACCAACGGTCCGACCATCACCACCGAGACCTCCAGGGCTGGTCTGAACCAGTTCGATGACGGTCCGATCGCTTTCCCGATCGCCGCCCAGCCCGTCGTGGCTGATTTCATTTCCGAGCTGTTTGTTGACGACCTGCCCAACAACTTCACCCCCGGCTTCAGTGACACCGTCACACAGAAGTTCGCGGATGAGTCCGTCCCCGGTCCTCTGCCCATCCTGGGTGCTGCCGCCGCCTTCGGCTTCTCCCGCAAGCTGCGCAGCCGCATCAAGCAGACCGCCTGATCCCAGCGTCGTCCTGTATCCCCTGCCCCCACTCCGGTGGGGGCTTTTTTTGTGTGCGGGTCGAGCCCCGCACCGGCATGAACGCCCATCCTGACAAACGACGGGACACCGGTAGATTTGGCCCTGCCTTCTGAGGAAAGCCGAGTGATGGATGCGACCGGACCCAGTTCTTCAGGCAGCAGTGAGGTCCGCATCGGCAAGGAGGCCGCCCAGGCGTTTTCCGCCATCGGCGTGGTCTCCCTAGGCCTGGGCCTCGTCACCCTGGTGTTCAGTTCCCTGCCGGTGCGTCTGCTCGACCCCGCCTGGCAGTTGCAGCTCTCCGGCGCCTTGACGGGAGCGGGCTTTTCCCTGCTGATCGGCACCCTGCTGATCTGCACGGCAGGAGCCTTGCCCGCCTCTCCCCAGCCCATCCACGCAAACGTGAAGTTGCTGCGCAACATCTGCACCTGGGTGGCGATTCTCTATCTGGTGATGATCCCGGTTCAGCTGTATGCGGGCATGCGGGTGCTGCAGCAGAAATCCGGCGAGGAGGGCCGCACCCAGGCGGCCTGGAAGAAGTTCAAGCGGCAGCTGGAGGCCACCAGCAACGAGCAGGAGCTCCGCGCCCTGCTCGGCAAGCTGAACCAACCCATCAACCTGCCCCCCAAGCTGAATCAGCCGTTTCTCTCCTTCAAGCAGACCATCGTGGCCCAGGCGGATTCCCGCTTCAACGCCCTCGTCTATCAGACCGACCAGGCCCGCTCCCAGCGGCTGCAGAACTTCATCAGCGAGGCGGCCAACAACACCCTCAAGTCCCTGCTGTTCGCGGGGGGCTTCGCCGCCTTCGGCCAGGGGAAGGAAGGCGGGCCGACCCTGCTCGACAAGGCGCTGGGTCTGTTCGGCAACAAGTCCCGCCGCCGCGGCCGCGTGGGATGAAGCCCCGGGGCCCCCTGCCTACAGTGGGCCAGGAAAGCAGGCGAGGTGATCGCGATCGGTGCGGTGCGGCCTTCGGGCCATCGCCGCGGCCGGTTGAGGAAAGTCCGGGCTCCCCAATGGCCAGGCCTGCTGGGTAACGCCCAGTGCGGGTGACCGTGAGGACAGTGCCACAGAAACACACCGCCGATGGCCCGGGCCTGTCCCGGGCACAGGCAAGGGTGCAAAGGTGCGGTAAGAGCGCACCAGCGGCATCGAGAGGTGCCGGCTCGGTAAACCCCGGCTGGGAGCAAGGCCCAGGGACAGCGGTTGGCCATCTTCCCCGTCCCGATTCCCATGCGCCGCTCGAGGCCGCCGGTGACGGCGGTCCCAGACAGATGATCACCCCCCCTGCCGTCGCGCAGGGGAGAACAGAACCCGGCTTACGTCCTGCTTTCCCCCTTTGCCCCGCGATGACGCCCCAGCGCCGCCAGCAACTCCTGGCTTTCCTGGAGAGCCTCGGCTTCGGCGCCGCCTCCGGCCTGCTGCCTTCGGATCCGGCCGCCGCGGACGCCGCCCTCGACACCCTGGATGAGGCCCTCACCCACAGCTCCACCGGCCTCCCCCGCCACCACGACCGCCTGGAGTTCCTCGGCGACGCAGTGCTGCGGCTGGCGGCCGCCGAGTTCCTGCACCGGGAGCATTCCTCCCTGGGCGTGGGCGACACCTCCGCCCTGCGGGCCCAGCTGGTGTCCGACCGCTGGCTGAGCGAGCTGGCCCGCCGCATCGACCTGGAGCCGGTGCTGCTCCTGGGGCCGATGGCCGCCGGCGACCGCGCCGGCCGCTCCACCGTGCTGGCCGAATGCTGCGAGGCGCTGGTGGGCGCCTTCTACACGGTGGGGGGCGGTCCCCAGGGGGGTCTGGCGGTGGTGCAGCGCTGGCTGGCCCCCCACTGGCAGGGGAGCGCCGCTGAACTGCTGGCCGACCCCGCGCGCCACAACTGGAAGTCGGTGCTGCAGGAATGGAGCCAGGGCCAGGGGAAGGGACTGCCCGCCTACCGCTGCCACGAGCGCAGCCGGGTGCATGGGGACCCCGAACGCTTCGAATGCCTGGTGGAGGTGGCTGATCTCAGCGGTGAGGGCCGGGGGCGCTCCCGTCGGGAGGCGGAGCAGCAGGCGGCCCGGGCGGCCCTGGCGGCGCTGGCGCTCAGGCCTGCTCCAGGGTGCTGAGCGGCACGGTGACCAGCTTGTCCCAGTTGCCACCCTCGAACAGCACGGCGGCCATCGCCCCGCTGATGCGCTGCACGAAGCCCTGGTAGCCGTTGTAGATGGAGCGGGGATCGCGCACCACCACGGTGGAACCGGGCAGGATCGGGCTGCTGGCCATGGCGGATGCCCTGCGAGGGGACCATCAAGTGGGGCCATTATCGATGCCGAAGCGCCCCGATGGAGCCCCCGGCGGGTGCCCGCGGGCACCGCACAGCCCCGTGACGCGATGATGCGCCGCGACGGGAGCGATCAGGCCGTGGCCGACAGCAGCAACGAGGGGCCAGCGGCCGACACGGGTGAGCTCATGGCCGTGGGGCGGGTCGTGGCGGCCCAGGGCATGGGCGGCGACGTCCGTCTGCTGCCCCTGGGCGACTTCCCCGAGCGGTTCACCCGGCCCGGCCCCCGCTGGCTGCAGGCC
>NZ_JAYGHZ010000302.1:0-9116 GCF_034931285.1 Synechococcus sp. BA-120 BA3 | reverse complement strand
CGGCATACGATACCCCCTGGCGTCTCGTGGGCTGGGAGATGTGTATCAGGGACAGGGGCAGCTTGTTCGGGCCGGTGTTCGCGGCGGCGGTGGTGTTGCCGGCCACGGCCCTGGCACCCCTGGCGGCGGCGGGCCTGAACGACAGCAAGAAGCTCACCGCCCGACGCCGCGAGGCCCTGGTTCCCCTGCTCCGCCACCATGCCCTGGCCTGGGCCCTGGGGCAGGCGAGCGCCGGTGAGATCGATCGCTGGGGAGTGCGCCAGGCCACCGAATGGGCGATGCTGCGGGCCCTGCAACGGCTGGCCCGCCCCCCCCGGCTGTTGCTGGTGGACGGGGTGCTGCCCCTGCGGGGCTGGCCAGGCCGTCAGGCCACTCTGGTGGGCGGCGATGGTCGCTGTGCCGCGATCGCCGCCGCCAGCGTGCTCGCCAAGCAGGAGCGGGATGCCCTGCTGCGGCGCCTGGCGTTGCGCCACCCCGGCTATGGCCTGGAGCGCCACGCCGGCTACGGCACCCGCCAGCACCGGGAGGCGATCCAGCGGCTCGGACCCACCCCCCTGCACCGCCGCAGCTTTCTCAGGTCGATCGGCACCAGCGCTGGAAATCCCCCAGCAGCTGCTGACTCACCCGGGTTCTGATGCCCAGCAGGATGCCGCCGAGCACCGAGCGGCCCGTGGCCTCCAGCACCTTGGGGGGGATCAGCTGCAGCAGGGTGGGGCGGCTCACCGTCACCGAGAGGCTGGCTTCACCGGTCAGGCCGCCGTCGGCGGCGGCGAGCCAGGAGCAGAGTCCGAGGCGAAAGTCCTCCACCAGTCCAAGGCCCTCCAGCTGGCAGTCGAGGGCCTCCAGCTCCAGCCGCCCCTGGCGGCGCACCACCTGGAGCTCCACCACCGGCTGGATCTTCAGCTGGAACACCCGCACCTGGCTGACGGTGTAGCGGTAGCGGCCGGGGCCGAGGGGTTCGAGCTGGGTGGGGTCGAGCAGGGCCTGCACCACCCGCTGCTCATCGTCGAGGTAGGCGGGCAGGCGATCCGCCTCGCTGGCCACCGGAAGGTCGAGTTGCTGGCTGGCGCTGAAGGCCAGGGACATGGCCTGCGGGCCGGCAGGCCATGATCCTACCGATCACCACTGACCGGCCCCTCCGCCATGCGCCTCGCCTTTCTCGGTCCCGTCGGCACCTACGGTGAGCAGGCGGCACAGCGACTGGCGGCCCTGGAGGGCCTCGAGGCTGTGGCGTTCATCCCCCAGCAGGGCATCCGCGCCGTGATCCGGGCCCTGGCCGACGGCGACTGTGATCTGGCGGTGGTCCCGGTCGAGAACTCCGTCGAGGGGGGGGTCACCAGCTGCCTCGATGCCCTCTGGGAGCACCCGGACCTGGCGGTGGCCCGGGCCCTGGTGCTGCCCATCCGCCATGCCCTGGTGGGCACGGGCCCCCTCGATGCCATCAGCGAGGTGCTCTCCCACCCCCAGGCCCTGGCCCAGTGCAGCCTGTGGCTGGGGGAGCACCTGCCCCAGGCCCTGCAGCTGCCCACCAGCTCCACCGCCGAAGCGGCCCGGCTGGTGCGGGGCAGCCGCTTCCGGGGTGCCATCGCCTCGCTGGAGGCGGCTGCCGAGCATGGCCTGGAGGTGCTGGCCCACCCGATCAACGATGTGCCGGGCAACTGCACCCGCTTCCTGCTGCTGCGTCGCGGCGAGCGCTCCCACCGGGGCCCCCATGCCAGCCTGGCGTTCTCGCTCCATTCCAACCAGCCCGGTGCCCTGCTGGAGTCCCTGGGCTGTTTCGCCCGCCAGGGGCTGAACATGAGCCGGATCGAGTCGCGTCCGTCCAAGCGGGAGATGGGCGAATACATCTTCTTCGTTGATCTCGAGCTTCCCGAGGGGGCCGCGCCGCTGGAGGGGGCGATCGCCGACCTCACCCCCCTCTGCGAGCACCTGGCCCTGTTCGGGGCCTATCCCCTCACCAACCTCGCCGCCGAGGAGAAGGCCGACTGAGTCAGCCCGCCCCGGGCACCGGACCACGGAAGACGCCGAACTGCATCAGGCCGTTGCGGAAGGCCCAGTCCATCAGCAGCAGCGTCGGCGTTTCCCGCAGCCCCTGAACCACGGCCCGGGGGCCCAGCCCCAGCACCGCCCCGGGGCGGCGCACGCCTTCAAGGATCGAATCCACCCAGGAGGGTTGGGTGGCGGCGGTCCAGTCCGCGGTGCTGATCGGCAGGCCCCGGTTCCAGGGGCTGGTCTCCAGATTCCGCCGCAGGGAGGGGATGCTGGCGAACTCCGGGTGGGCCCACTGGTCGAGCAGCTGGCGCATCACCCAGCGCTCCAGCCGGTTCATCGGGGCGACACTGGGGTCCCGGCGGTTCCAGTCGGCCACGGCCAGGCAGCCGCCTGGCTTGAGCACCCGCAGCATCTCATCGGCGTAGCGCTGCTTGTCGGGCATGTGGGGGCCGGCCTCGACGCTCCAGACCGCATCGAAGCCCGACGCGGGGCCCCCGTCCGGCAGATCCAGGGCCAGGGCATCCATCACGGCGAAGCGGCAGCCTGGGAGGTCGGCCGGGGTGAGCTCCCGGGCCCGGGCGATCTGGGCCGGGCTGATGCTGATGCCCAGCACCTCGAAGCCGTAGTCGCGGGCCAGGATGCGGGCGCTGCCGCCGATGCCGCAGCCCACATCCAGCACCCGGCTGCCGGGGGGCAGTCGGTCGAGGCCGCTCCAGCGCACCAGTTCGTGGACGAAGGCGGCCTTGGCGGCGCGGAAATCCCGGGCTCCCGGGGGATCGCCGTAGTGGCCCAGGTGCACATGCTCACCCCAGAGCCGCTCCAGCAGACGATCATCCGTCCAGCGGTCGTAGGCGGCGGCCACGCTGGCCGGCGAAAGATAGGCCCGGGAGCGGCGCTGCCACAGCAGGGCGGCCACAACCGCGGTCAGGGCACCCCCAGTCAGGAGGAGGGGCAGCAGGGCGCTGCCCGGAAGGAGGCTCGGCATGGATCAGGCCTCGCTGCTGCCGTCGCCGAGGCTGGAGAAGGTGTCCTTGAGGACGGTGCGGGCCGCCAGCTGGCGCCGCGTCTGGTCGAGCAGTTCGTATTCCTGGCGCAGGCGTTCGCCCGTGTCGGTGATCTCCAGAAGGGCCTGCTGGTGGTCGGCCACCGGCCCGCCGAGATGGGCGCCGATCCAGAAGGAGAGCTCCCTTGGCAGATCGGGCAGATCGGCGGGCAGGGAGGAGGGCTTGCCGATCAGCTTGCCGGTGAGGTCGACCACGTCGCGCAGGGCCCGGGTCACGTCGTTGGTGAGGGTCTCGAGTTCCTCGTGGCTTTCGCTCACCGTGTCCTCGATCCAGCTGACCACGCCAACGCGGAACGGGGTGTCGCGGACGATGTCGAGCACCCGGAAGCGCTGCTGTCCCATGGTGACGATGTTGCTGCGGTCATCGTCCTGCACCTGGCAGTGGAGGATCTCGGCGCAGCAGCCCACCTCCGCCATCTTCTTGCTCTGGGGATCCCAGCGCACCACGCCGAAGCGCCTGTCCTCTGACATGGCGGTGCGCAGCATCATGCGGTAGCGCGGCTCGAAGATGTGGAGCGGCAGCACCTCCTGGGGGAAGAGCACCACATCGGGGAGGGGGAACAGGGGCAACTCCCTGACGGCCAGGTCAGTCACGCGAGCAGGATGCCGCTGGCGGCAGGGGGGAAGGGGCGTTCGGAGGATGGGGGCGGAAGGATCAACCAGGGCCACGCGGGGTGTATCGCGATCCTAGGGAGAGCGACCAGTCCGGCGAAGCCCCGTGGCCCCCATCGGCATCAGAGCTTGACTTCGATATCCACACCGCTCGGAAGGTCGAGCTTCATCAGGGCGTCGATGGTCTTGGAGCTGGGGCTGTAGATATCGATGATGCGGCGGTGGGTGCGCGTCTCGAAGTGCTCACGGGAATCCTTATCGACGTGAGGCGAGCGCAGCACGCAATAGATCTTGCGCTTGGTGGGCAGGGGGATGGGGCCGATGGCCGTGGCAGCGGTGTGATCGGCGGTTTCGATGATTTTTTCGCAGGAGAGATCCAGCATGCGGCGATCGAAGGCCTTCAGGCGGATGCGGATCTTCTGCTGGGGGATGGAGGCGGTCATCGGAAGGGAAACGCGGGCGAAGGGCGGCTGATGGGCGGCGGAAGTGCCGCGGAAACGGGTTGTCGAGGTGCGGAGGAACCGACGGTTCCGGAAGGGGGCATCCCACCGTGGTGGGACGCCCCTCTAACAGGCTAGATCAGCCTCACAGAACGATCTTGGACACCACGCCGGCACCGATGGTGCGGCCGCCTTCGCGGATGGCGAAGCGCATGCCCTGCTCGATGGCGACCGGGCAGATCAGCTCGGCGCTCATCTTGATGCGGTCGCCGGGCATCACCATCTCCACGTTGGAGCCGTCATCGGCGGTGAAGGCGGTGATCTGGCCGGTCACGTCCGTGGTGCGGATGTAGAACTGCGGGCGGTAGCCGGCGAAGAAGGGGGTGTGGCGGCCGCCTTCCTCCTTCTTGAGGACGTACACCTCACCTTCGAACTTGGTGTGTGGCTTGATGGAGTTGGGCTTCACCAGCACCATGCCGCGCTCGATGTCCTCCTTCTGGATGCCGCGCAGCAGCAGGCCGACGTTGTCGCCCGCCATGCCCTCGTCGAGCAGCTTGCGGAACATCTCCACGCCGGTGACGGTGGTTTCCCGGGTGTCGCGGATGCCGACGATCTGGACGGTCTCGCCGACCTTCACCTTGCCGCGCTCGATACGACCGGTGGCGACGGTGCCCCGACCGGTGATGGAGAAGACGTCTTCGACGGCCATCAGGAAGGGCTTGTCGATCTCGCGCTCGGGCTCGGGGATGGACTCATCGACCGCATCCATGAGGTCGAGGATCTTGTCGACCCACTCGTCCTCACCGCGCACGGCCTTCTTGCCGGCCTGGATGTACTCGAGGGCCTTGAGGGCGGAGCCGGCGATCACGGGGATGTCGTCGCCGGGGAAGTCGTAGCTGCTCAGCAGCTCACGCATCTCCAGTTCGACCAGCTCGAGGATCTCCTCGTCGTCGACCATGTCCTTCTTGTTGAGGAACACCACCAGGGCGGGCACGCCCACCTGCTTGGCCAGCAGGATGTGCTCCTTGGTCTGGGCCATGGGGCCGTCGGTGGCGGCCACCACCAGGATGGCGCCGTCCATCTGGGCGGCACCGGTGATCATGTTCTTGACGTAGTCCGCGTGGCCCGGGCAGTCCACGTGGGCGTAGTGACGGTTTTCGGTCTCGTACTCGACGTGGGCCGTGTTGATCGTGATCCCCCGCTCCTTCTCCTCAGGGGCGCCATCGATCTCGTCGTAGGCCTGGGCCTTGGCCATGCCCTGGGACGCCAGCACGTTGGTGATGGCGGCGGTGAGGGTGGTCTTGCCGTGGTCAACGTGACCGATGGTGCCGATGTTGACGTGAGGCTTGTTCCTCTCGAACTTCTCGCGTGCCATGGAAGGAAAGAATCGGGGGGGTGGGTTGGATGGAAAGAAAGATCAGGAATTGCCCTGATTCTTGGAAATGATGGCTTCCGCCACATTGCGAGGAACTTCCTCGTAATGGCTGAACTCCATCGAGAAAATACCCCGACCCTGGGTCATGGATCGGAGCTGGGTGGCGTAGCCGAACATTTCGGCCAGAGGCACCTTGGCCTGGACTTTGGACTGTCCGTCGTCGACGGACTGCCCTTCGACCTGACCACGGCGGGAGGAAAGGTCGCCGATGACCGAACCGAGGAAATCCTCGGGGACCTCGACCTCAACCTTCATCATCGGCTCAAGCAGTACGGGGTTGCACTTCTTGACGCCGTCCTTGAAGGCCATGGAACCGGCGATCTTGAACGCCATCTCCGAAGAGTCGACGTCGTGATAGGAGCCGTCCACCATGGTGACCTTGACATCGATCATCGGGAAACCGGCAATCACGCCGGACTGGCAGGTTTCCTTCATGCCGGCTTCCGCCGGACCGATGTACTCCTTGGGAACGATGCCGCCAACGATCTTGTTGACGAACTCGAACCCTGAACCCGGCTCGCCGGGCTGCATCTCGATCACCACGTGGCCGTACTGGCCCTTGCCGCCCGTCTGGCGGGCGAACTTGCCCTCACCCTTGGCACTGCCACGGATGGTTTCCCGGTAGGACACCTGGGGGGCGCCGATGTTGGCCTCCACCTTGAACTCCCGCAGCATGCGGTCGACCAGGATCTCCAGGTGCAGCTCGCCCATGCCGGCGATCACCGTCTGGTTGGTTTCCGGATCGGTGGAGACCCGGAAGGTGGGGTCCTCCTCGGAGAGGGACTGCAGGGCCTTGCCGAGCTTCTCCATGTCGCCCTTGGTCTTGGGCTCCACGGCCACGGAGATCACCGGTTCGGGGATGAACAGGGATTCCAGGATGATCGGATCGGAGTCGACGCAGAGGGTGTCGCCGGTGGTGGTGTCCTTGAGGCCGAGCACGGCCCCCAGATCACCGGCCCGCAGTTCGTCCACCTCCTCGCGCTCGTCGGCCTTGAGCAGGATCAGGCGGGAGATGCGCTCCTTCTTGTCCTTGGTGGAGTTGAGCACGTAGCTGCCCTTCTGCAGGACCCCGCTGTACATGCGCACGAAGGTGAGCTTGCCGTAGGGGTCGGCCATGACCTTGAAGGCCAGGGCGCTGAAGGGGGCGCTGTCGTCGCAGGGGCGGGTGGCTTCACTGCCGTCGGCCAGCAGGCCATGGATCGGGGGCACGTCGACGGGGGCGGGCAGATAGTCGACCACCGCGTCGAGCACCAGCTGGACACCCTTGTTCTTGAAGGCGGAGCCGCAGA
This sequence comes from Synechococcus sp. BA-120 BA3, assembly GCF_034931285.1. Classification (NCBI taxonomy): domain Bacteria; kingdom Bacillati; phylum Cyanobacteriota; class Cyanophyceae; order Synechococcales; family Synechococcaceae; genus Synechococcus; species Synechococcus sp. BA-120 BA3. The sequence continues at coordinate 2,285 of NZ_JAYGHZ010000302.1, read as the reverse complement.
GGATCGGCACCATGCCGTGCTGGAGCACCCCGAGACGGATGCCGCGCATCAGCTGTTCCTGGGTGAGCTCGCCGTTCTCGAGGAAGGCTTCGATCAGCTCCTCATCGGTTTCGGCCACCGACTCCATCAGTTTCTGGCGCCATTCCGCAGCCTCGTCCTGCATGTCGGCGGGGATGTCCTCTTCGAGGATGTCGGTGCCGAGATCATTGGTGTAGATGATCGCCTTGTTGCGCACCAGGTCGATGATGCCCTTGAGATCGCCCTCGGCACCGATCGGCAGCTGGATCGGCACGGCGTTGGCCTTGAGGCGATCCTTGATCTGCTCGTAGACCTTGAGGAAGTTGGCGCCGGTGCGGTCCATCTTGTTGACGAACACGATCCGGGGCACTTTGTAGCGGTCGGCCTGGCGCCAGACGGTTTCCGACTGGGGCTGGACGCCTCCCACGGCACAGAACACGGCGACCACGCCATCGAGCACCCGCATCGAGCGCTCCACTTCGATCGTGAAATCGACGTGGCCGGGGGTGTCGATGATGTTGATCCGGTTGTCCTTCCAGCTGGTGGAGATGGCAGCCGCGGTGATCGTGATACCCCGCTCGCGCTCCTGCTCCATCCAGTCGGTGACGGCGGCGCCATCGTGCACCTCGCCCATTTTGTGGACCACGCCGGAATAGAACAAAATCCGTTCGGTCGTGGTGGTCTTGCCCGCGTCGATGTGAGCGGCGATACCGATATTTCTGACGCGTTCCAGGGGGTAGGCGCGGGCCACGGGAAAGTTCTCCGGGGGTGGGTCGACAAAAAACGGGCGTAACTCTACAGACCGGTGATCGCTCAGGTCTGGGGGAACCGGATCAGCCCAGGGATCCGGCCCCCGGGGCCGCTCAGTAGCGGTAGTGGGCGAAAGCCTTGTTGGCCTCGGCCATCTTGTGGGTTTCCTCCCGCTTGCGGACGGCACTGCCGGCCTCGTTGGCCGCGTCCATCAGCTCGCCGGCCAGTTTCTGGGCCATGCTGCGGCCGTTGCGGGCCCGGGAGAAGTTGACCAGCCAGCGCAGCGCCATGGCGGTGCCCCGCTCCTGACGCACTTCCATCGGCACCTGGTAGGTGGCGCCGCCGACCCGACGGGCCCGCACCTCCACCAGGGGGGTGGCGTTGCGGACCGCCGTCTCGAACAGGTCGAGGGGATCGGCGCCGGTGCGCTCGTTGATCAGGGTGAAGGCATCGGAAAGGATGCGCTGGGCCGTGGACTTCTTGCCGTGCTTCATCAGCCGGGCCACGATCATCGAGGCCAGACGGCTGTTGAACTGGGGATCCGGGAGAACCGGGCGCTTCTCGGCGGCGTTGCGGCGGGACATGGAACGGAGGGAGAAAAAGCGGGAGAGGAAGGAGTCGGCCGCGGAGAGCCGGTGGCGCGGAGGTTCAGGCCTTCGGTGTCTTGGCGCCGTACTTGGAGCGGGATTGACGCCGGTCCTTGACCCCGGAGGTGTCGAGGGTGCCGCGGATGATGTGGTAGCGGACACCGGGCAGATCCTTGACGCGGCCGCCGCGGATCAGAACCACCGAGTGCTCCTGGAGGTTGTGGCCGATGCCGGGGATGTAGGCCGTCACCTCGAAGCCGGAGGTGAGGCGCACGCGGGCCACCTTCCTCAGCGCCGAGTTGGGCTTCTTCGGGGTGGAGGTGTACACCCGGGTGCAGACGCCACGCCGTTCGGGGCAGGCGCGCAGGGCGGGCGACTTCGTCTTGCGGGTGAGACGCTGCCGCTCGGTGCGGATCAGCTGCTGAATAGTGGGCATCGAGGGCCGGGTGCTGCTCGGTGGGGACTTCTGGGTGGACAGGTCGGACGTCCGACCGTATCGACAATCCGACACCTTACTTCGTCGTCGTCCCGCTCATGTCTCGCGGCTGAAGGCGGCCCCGCAGGCGCAGCTGCGCACCCCTGGCCCGGAGCGCACCAGGAAACCCCCGCCGCTGAGGTCGCCCCGGTAGTCGAGCTGCAGTCCCTGGAGCAGGGGCAGCTGGTCCCCGGGGGAATAGAGGGTGATGCCGTCGGCGCGGGCCACGGGGGTGCCGGACAGGTGGCCGGGGCGCAGGCGGATGGCCCAGGCTTCACAGGCACCCTCCACCAGCTCCAGGTGCATGAGCCCGGGGGTGCCCGCCACGGCGGCCTGCCGGCAGAGCTCGGCGGCGGCGGCGGCGGTGAGACGGAGGCTGTGGCCCCTGGGCACGGCGAGGCGGCGGATGGGGGCAGTCTGCCAGTGGGGGACTTCGACCAAGACCATCAGTGGAC